>VBAU01000511.1 GCA_005883855.1 Bacteroidota bacterium | reverse complement strand
CATGCTGGCAGTTTTTTCCACGATACCAGAAGCTGTTTCGTTCAAGAGGTCATCCTCAAAAATGGTGGCACCCAACTTTTTCAGATTCGGGTTGTCCGGGATCAAAACAATCAAGCCAAATTCGCCGAACAACTGATTGACTAGTTTGAAAGTTGCATCCTGGATCAAGGTATTATCGACGTAACACTTCTTAATTACAGAAATGATCTCATCACCGAATGGCAGAACGGCTAACTGACCAGTTATGACTTCGATCAATTTGATGAAGTCTTTATCCACTTTCATTCTCCCGACGGCACCCACTTGCTTTGTTTTCCACTCAATTTTTTGTCCACCGAGATAAATATGGCCGAGCTCATCCAGGTCAGCGTCTTCACTTCCCATATAATAAACCGGAACGAAATTGTATTGAGGCAGCGAGGCCTTGCAATAGTCCGCCAGTTTAATTGCATGCAGAATTTTATAAATAAAGTAAAGTGGGCCCGTAAAAATGTTCGGCTGATGTGCCGTGGTTATGGTAAATGTATTTTCGGCTAACAGCGCCTCTATATTTTCCGAAACACGATCCGTTGCAATATCACCATATTGTCTCTTTAATTCCTGCACCAGGATACTTCTGTTCGTAAAACCCTGCCTGTTCTGAATTGCCTTTTGTATTCCCTGCAATGAAGGCGGATGTGAATAGAAAGATTTCAGCGCTTCTGCATGGTCGAGGTAATCCAGGATGATTTTGGAAAAATAGTTA
>VBAU01000508.1:472-2925 GCA_005883855.1 Bacteroidota bacterium | reverse complement strand
TACCTGTTATCACCCCAGGCACTCCGTTTTGAGTTACATTTTGAGTAAACGTGCTATTCACCTTCATCATCAACGTATCCCCAGACCAACTCAGTTTTAGACCAACAGGTCCTGTAGGCACGGCGCCTGCCGTCATCATTTAAAACCTATCGCAACAACGAACTCGCCGGGTACCGCATAACCGTTATCCCGGCGAAACGGTTTTATCGAGTCTAAATATTCTGCGTGTGCCTCATCTTTGGTTTGCTGCGAAAATTTATGGTAGGCTAATGCCACGGGTCCCCCGGCAAAGGCGGCCCCGCATGCCTCGTCATCCGAATCATAAATTAAATGTGTCTGTAACCGTTCCAAAGCCACACGTGAAAAGCCCGCCGCCTCAAAACTTCGTTTCAACATATCGCGGTTACCGAGATTAAAGAACATGGGGCAGACTTCAGAACTAACTCGTTTATCAACAATTTCGAAAACCGCGGACCAACCACAATTGTCGCGCTGACCCCAGACTGCGGCAGCTGCACGGCCGCCGGGTTTTAGAACGCGATACATTTCCTTAAGTCCTTTAACGGGATCTGGAAAATACATCAGGCCCAGCCCACACAATGCCACATCATACCCTTCGTCGGGAACAGTTAGCTCCTCAGCATCCATTCTTTCAAATTGTACATTACGATAATTTTTTTGTTCAGCTAGTTCTCTTCCCTTCTTGATCATTCCGTCTGAAATATCCGTAGCGAGAATAAAACCATCCGGTCCGAGCATTTCGACAGCGGGAAAAGTAACAAGCCCGGTGCCGCAAGCGATATCGATAAGTTTTTCACCTTGATGAAGCGCAGCCATTTTAAGCATCCTGTCCTGCGCTGATTTTAATTGGCTCTGCCAAAAATTTTCATAGTGTTCAACGGCTTTGTCCCAGCCGTAACGTTGCACTCGTCTTTGTAAACTGGCGTCCATTAAAATGAAGGTACTGGATTATTTGTGATCATGTTTTGTGGGGGAAAGGTAAACATGTCAAAACAAGACGGGATGGTTGTCTTCGCGCGGCGCCTTTTTTCCCAACGGGGACTCTTTCGGTGCAAAGACTGAGCGATGAGTCGGGTGAAGAATCAAAAATGTTAAATATACTTTACAAAATGTAAAAAATATTTGTCTTATTGTAAAGTATACTTTACATTTGTCAAAACATCACCTCATCTCTTACTGCCAAACAAGTTTAAGAAAATCGGGTGGTTCATTTTCATCCCATCCACGATTTTTGGAATAATACTCTGCATTAATGATTTTCGAGCTGCCTGGATTTGGGTCAGGGTATTTGCCATTGCAAACGACGGAACTGACAGTAATATTTTATACTTTGGCTCGCGCCTATCAAACGTTACGGACACTGTGGTCGGTGTCCCCTTTATCATTGGTGCGTTGTTAGTAAGTTTTTCGAAGGAAAAAAATGAGGATGAATTCATCGCGGAAATACGACTATCATCTTTGCTTTGGGCTGTGTGGGTAAACTACATCTTGCTCCTCGTCTCGTTTTTATTGGTGTATGGCAGCCCGTTCATCGAGGTAATGGTGTATAACATGTTTACGACGCTCTTGATATTCATCGTAAGGTTCAACTATCTTTTGTACAGAAACCGTAAAACGGTACCTGATGAAAAATAACATAAGGGTCGAACGTGCTATTAAGGGAATGACACAAGAAGATCTCTCCGTAAAAGTATCGGTGAGCAGGCAGACAATAAACGCGATTGAATCAAACAAATACATTCCCTCCACCGTTTTAGCCCTAAAAATTGCAAAGGTTTTTAAGAAACCGGTTGAAGAAATTTTTATTCTTGAAAAGAATGATTGAGGCCACCTCGACTGATTTTTTAACTTGACTAAAAATTCCGTGACATGGACCGCCTGAAATGTATCCCATTTTACGTTGGATGTCAGACAAACAAAGGGCAGCTTATCGGAACTTCAAACGAGTCGCTGTTGATTCGGCCAGGGAACAGCCAGGCGACGGTCGAAAATTATGAAATGCAAGAGGTGGGAACAGTCGTGGTTTTGTACCTACGTAAATTGAGTGATCTGACTCCTGAAGAAAGTGTTGAGCTCATCAGCAACGGTCTCAACATCGGAAGACCGAAGGGGTATAGCTTTTCTCCCGAAGCCTTTCTGTTCCTGCTAACGTTGCATGTCGACCTGTTTGGCTTAATTCAACATGGCTTTGCTAAGGATTTGAAGTCAATTGACCACGGTCTAACGTAACAGGCAGGTGACGCCGCGGGGTCTTCATTTTATTTCAGAAAACTGAATATTCTGGATCTTGTAAGATCTCCAGTCGTTGTAATCAAAATGCCACCATTCATATTCATATACTGTGAAGCCGTGTGCTTCCATCTTACTTCTTAACAGGTCTCTCATTTTGCGTTGTTCATCTGTGCCGCCATTATAATTCGGATAAGAACGTT
>VBAU01000508.1:0-410 GCA_005883855.1 Bacteroidota bacterium | reverse complement strand
ACATCCCCGATTGTGCCGCGACCCTTTTCTTGGATCGGCAACAAATTTTTTTGATTCCTTTGGAGTAATGTCCCAGAATAATTTCGTTACGCTCCATGGACGATAGCCATCAAATATCAGCAGCCGGTAACCCATTTGTTTGAATTCTTTATTGACTTGCACTAGGGCCTCAGCTGCGGGCCGTTGAAGAAAGGCCCTGGCCTCCTTGTAAACGGGTGTGCCAACAAGATTGTTGCTCGTGGCATACCTGATATCCAATCTTAGGGTCGAATCAAGTTTGATCAACTCCACCAAATCAGATTGCTTAAAATTTCCCGTTTCATGCGGCGGCTTTGTTGCGCATCCGTTGAGAACCATCAATGATATGATTACAAAAAACGGGAACTTGTTTTGTTTCATGTGAACGATTG
>VBAU01000046.1 GCA_005883855.1 Bacteroidota bacterium | reverse complement strand
TGTCGATTACAATATTGTCCTTTTCGCTGCTGCTCAGATCTTCTTTCGCCTTCACGGTAAACAGATAGCAACCCTGCCCATTGTAATCCGCCATATCGATTGAAAAATCATAGTTCCTGGCTACGTCAGGATCGAAAATATTTATCTTATTTCCGATAAATGGTATGCCTGGAATTTTTTTACCGGGATCGAAAAATAACATCTTTAATTGCTCCTTATGCTTTTCAATCCCGGATTTTGACTTCGTGCTGTGTTCAACTCCCTTGACAATATTATTTTCACCACAGACCTTTCCTTTTGTTAGAAAAAGGCTGGCATAAAGTTCTGCGGCGTAATAATTAAAATTCTTCTTAGCATCATACATGTCACCCGTGATTTTTTCATCGAGTGTCTGCATGGTGCGGCAGCCCGCATGTATCAGTTGAATGGTCTTACTTTGCAGAGACGCCTTTATGCTTCCCTTCTTGTCCATCATTCTTATATCATTCAAAGACGTGAAACCTAAAATATGAAGCGTTCGAAAGGCCTTATAAAACGTGGTATCGTTCTTAATTCGCTGAAGAAATTTCGTCACATCAAGATTGTTGCGAACAACGACCTCGGAAAGAGTAACCATTTTTTTCAAGCGTTCATTATCCAGCGAATCTTCCTGGCTGAACAATTTGCCAAAAACAATTAAACAAAAAAAAGCAGGTAAGAGCTTTTTGACCATACCTGCAAATTTGCCACTAAATTTTCTGAAAAAATTTATTTAGGAAAGACCATCTTATAATCAACTGTTATTTTCCCCTTTGAAATGTCGTCCAGTTTCCGTTTCATCAATTTTCTCTTCAAAGGTGGCAGATAATCAATAAAAAGTTTCCCTTCCAGGTGGTCATGTTCATGCAGAATGATTCTTGCTGTTATGCCCTGGAAAGTGTTAGTATGCCACTTAAAATTCTCATCCTGGTACCGTAACGTGACAATTTCGTTTCTCACAATGTCCTCGCGGATCTTTGGGATACTCAGGCAACCTTCGTTGTATGCCCATTCCTCTCCGTCGATCTCCTGGATATGAGCATTGAGAAAGACCTGTTTAATGCCGGGATCGTCGGGATATTCATTCCTTTCATCCGGCTTCATATTCTCAAAAATTTGATGGCTGTCAACAATAAAGAGTCGTACGTCTTTATTTACTTGTGGAGCAGCCAAACCAACGCCGTTGCTTGCATACATGGTTTCCCACATGTCTTGAGTCAATTTTTCAAGAAAAGGATAATCGGCATCTATGTCCTGGGCTACTTTTCTTAGAACCGGGTGACCGTATGCTACAATCGGAAGAATCATAAACCCTCCTCTCCCCAAAGGGAGTTTTGAATAATTTTGATCGGGCCAAAGGTAATTAAAAGTATGCCTAAGAGGGGTGCATTTGCAAGTGTTCCTGTAACATAATGGTCGCAGCGATTTGATCTACTAACGCCTTGTCCTGTCGCTTCTTCTTTTTTAAACCCATTTCTATCATCGCCCTTGACGCCATTTTTGAAGTAAACCTTTCGTCTACCTTTTGAATGGGTATAGCAGGAAAATTTTTTTTAAGCTCAATCATTATCTTTTCGACTAACGGAGTTGCATGCGTATCGGTGTTATCCCAATTCTTAGGGTCGCCGATTATGATGAGCTCTACTTGCTCCTTGCTGAAATAATCTTTTAAAAAAGGAATGAGCCCTTTTGATTCAACCGTAGTCAATCCACTTGCAATAATTTTCAATGGATCGGTTACCGCAAGACCGGTTCTTTTAAGTCCATAATCAATTGCAAGAATGCGTGCCAACGGAATACCAGGTTTAATGATGAACAATAAAATTATTTAATAATGAGTGAAAAGATCAGCGATAACGAAAGCAGCAAAGACAACACTCGCAATTCCATTTGTTGTCATAAACGCCAGGTTCACTTTTTTTATATCATTTGGCTTCACAATGGAATGTTGATAGATGAGCATGCCCGTAAACAGGACAACCCCTATCCAGTACAGCCATCCAAATGCACCCGATATTCCGGCCGCAACAACGCAGGCTGCACTCAACAGGTGCAGGGTTTCGGAAACCCTTAAGGCCTTCGCTTTTCCAAGCCACGCTGGTATGGAATAAAGCTTTTGCGATTTATCAAAATCCTCGTCCTGTAAAGCATATATTATATCAAATCCACTTACCCAACAAATTACTGCGAGTGAGAAAAGAATTGGTAAAAAGGAAAAATAACCAGTTACCGCGAGGTAGGCACCGATTGGAGCAAGCGATAATCCCAGGCCAAGGATCAAGTGACAAAGTGGAGTAAATCTCTTTGTGTAACTATATCCCAGCACTACCAACAGCGCTACCGGCGACAGGATAAAACAAATGCGATTGATAAAGTAACAGGTAATAATAAAAAGAAAGGATGAGATCACTGTAAAGACCAAAGCGCTGTTTGCAGAAATAATTCCTGCAGGAATTTCTCTTATCGCTGTTCGTGGGTTTCTTGCGTCGAAATTGCGATCGAGATAGCGGTTAAAGGCCATTGCCGCACTACGGGCAAAGACCATGCAAAGAACTACTAATACTAGTTTAGAGAGTAATACCTCCTTTTCAATCACCCAGAAATCGCGATCATGAATGCTCCGACCCCAGCCAATGGTTTTGTTTAAATTCCATTGCCGATCGTCAATTAATCCTGTCGCGATTCCTAAAAAAAATCCAATGAGGGCAAATGGCATCGCGAAAATGGTGTGCGAAAATTTTATTAACGAGAGATAGTTTCTTACAGCAGACATCCCACAAATTTAGATAGCTTTTAATAACTCTCCTCTAGGGGATGGGGCAGGTCTTTCTAAATTCCGTTAATCCTGGTCCTAACGAACTCCCACAGCACTACGCCCACCGCTGTTGCAATATTCAATGAATGCTTCATTCCCAGCTGGGGAATTTCTATGCATCCATCCGTTTGTTCAATAGTTGTTTGTTCAACACCCGTGACTTCATTGCCAAAAATTACGGCAAGCTTTTGGTTTGCTTCAATTTCCAGTTGGTGAAGCGGGTAACTATTCACCGCCTGCTCAACCGCAAAAACCTGGTAACCGTCGCGCCTTAATTGTTCAATGGCTTCGGCAGTCCTCTTGAAATATTTCCAGGCAACTGTTTCTTCAGCGCCCAGTGCTGTCTTCGCTATCTCCTTATGTGGTGGATAGGCCGTATAACCACAGACATAGATCGCTTGTGACAAAAAAGCATCTGCCGTGCGAAAAACACTACCCACATTATACGCACTTCGAACGTTTTCCAACACCACGACGATGGGATTTTTCTCAGAGAGCCGGAACTCTTCCACCGATTTTCTGCCTAACTCTGCCATACTTAGTTTACGCATGGGGCAAAAATAATTGACATTTGGGAGTTGAATAAAATTACAAGCAGTGAAAGCAATTATATTTGTCTTTTAATGCTGAAATATGCGACCATTAAACCACTAAACTTGACGCAATTTGGCTAAATCCGCCACATCTGAAACGCCGTTGATGCAGCAGCATAAGGCTATCAAACAAAAATATCCGGATGCTGTACTATTGTTTCGTGTCGGGGATTTTTATGAAACTTTCGGCCAGGACGCTGTGATCGCATCTCAAGTGCTTGGGATCACTCTCACAAAAAGAAATAACGGCGCCGCTGCTTCCTCTGATCTTGCGGGCTTCCCTTACCATGCGCTTGATACTTATTTGCACAAACTTGTCAAAGCCGGTTACCGTGTCGCCATTTGTGACCAGTTGGAAGATCCTAAACTGGCGAAGGGAATTGTAAAAAGAGGAGTAACCGAAATGGTAACTCCGGGCACAGCAACAAATGATAAAATCCTTGAGCACAGCAGTAATAATTTCCTGGCGGGAATTCATTTTGCCGATAATGATCAATATGGTCTTGCCTTCCTGGATATTTCCACCGGTGAATTCTTTGTTGCGGAAGGCGATCGTGAGTACGCAGATAAGTTATTGCAGAGTTTTAAGCCCGCCGAAGTAGTTTTCCAACGGCATCAGCAAAAAAAATTCAAAGAATATTTTGGCGGAAAAATATACATATACACGCTTGATGAATGGATTTTTGATCAAACCTATACGGAAGATATTTTGCTGAAGCATTTCCAGACTCACTCAATGAAAGGTTTCGGCGTTGATGAGCTAAGTAAAGGATTGATCGCGGCGGGCGCAATTTTGCATTATCTAAGAGAAACGGAACATCCCAATCTTCAGCACATCACAACCATTCAGCGAATTGACCGGGACGATTTCTTGTGGATGGACCGTTTCACCATCAGAAACCTTGAATTGGTCACCAGGAACTCGGAAGCGGGTCACACGCTCTTGGATGTACTGGACAATACCGTTTCCCCAATGGGTGCACGTCTTTTGAAGCGCTGGCTTGTTTTCCCTTTAAAAGATATACACAAAATCAACGAACGATTGGACCTCGTTGAGTTTTTTATTCTGCAAACGGATTTAAGAAATAAGATCACCCACTCAATTAAGCAATGTGGCGACGTAGAACGGCTTGTTTCAAAAATTCCCTTTAAGAAAATCAACCCAAGAGAATTGTTGCACCTCGCAAAAGGATTGAGGCAAGTACAAGATATAAAACAGATTTGTAGCGCAGCAGACAACCAATATTTAAAAAGATTGGGCGATGCATTGAACCCGTGCCAGTACATAGCCGATAAGATTTTCAAAGAGATTGTTGAAAACCCACCGGCATTGGCCATTAAGGGAGGAATGATAAACAGTGGAGTCAACGCTGAGTTAGACGAACTGCGACACATTGCTCATAGTGGAAGAAATTATTTAGTTCAGCTTCAGCAAAAGGAAGCTGAGGCTACCGGTATCTCCTCGCTTCGGGTGGGATTCAATAATGTATTTGGCTATTATCTCGAGGTTACAAACTCCCACAAAAATAAAGTACCACCTGAGTGGATGCGCAAACAAACACTTGCTAACGCTGAGCGCTACATCACTCCCGAGCTAAAGGATTATGAAGAAAAAATAACCGGCGCTGAAGAAAGGATTTTAGAAATTGAGTGGCTGGTGTACGAATCTTTGATGAATGAGCTCATGGATTACCTGGCTCCGATCCAAACCAATGGTAACATACTGGCCATTTTGGATTGCATGACTTGTTTTGCTTACAATGCTATCCAACACAAGTACAAAAAGCCGGATTTACACGAGGGCTATGAATTGCAGATCAAAAACGGTCGTCACCCGGTGATCGAGAGAAATTTGCCGGTTGGTGAAAGCTATATTGCCAATGACATCGAGCTCGACAAAAATGAGCAGCAAATCATCATTCTGACAGGTCCGAACATGAGTGGTAAGTCTGCCTTGCTTCGTCAGACAGCTCTGATCACCTTAATGGCCCATACAGGAAGTTTCGTTCCAGCAAGCGAAACAAAAATCTCCTTAACTGATAAAATATTTACCAGGGTGGGCGCGTCAGATAATTTAACTGGGGGCGAATCCACATTTATGGTTGAAATGAACGAGACTGCTTCGATCATAAATAATATTACACCACAGAGTCTAATTTTGCTGGATGAAATCGGCCGCGGGACGTCCACTTATGACGGCATTTCCATCGCCTGGAGCATTGCCGAGTATTTGCACGCATCGGCCCATCAACCCAAAACCTTATTTGCTACACATTACCATGAACTAAATGAACTGGAGGAGAAATTTCCAAGGATCAAGAACTATCACATCACCAACAAAGAAGTGGGAAACAAAATTATTTTTCTTCGTAAGCTGGCACGTGGGGGGAGCACGCATAGTTTCGGTATTCATGTGGCAAAAATGGCGGGCATGCCTGCTGATCTAATCAAACGAGCCAATGACCTGCTTTTGCATCTTGAATCAAAACACGTGGGGGGAGACGCCGGGGACAACGACCCCGGTAATCAATCACTGGAAAAAAAGATCAAAAATATTTCTATGCCCAAAATGCAATTGTCCATTTTTGATGCGCACACTGAAACGTTCGACGAAATAAGAAAACTGCTTGAAGACATCGATATCAATCGGCTCACGCCGGTCGAAGCCTTGTTGAAACTGCAGGAAATAAAAAACCTGCTTCGTTAGGGGTAATTCGCTGTATTCTCATTAAATTAAGAGTAAGAACGCAAGTCATGATCCGGCTCACATATGTAGTGAAAGATTTTGAGCAAATGGTCGAGGACTGGAGCAAGATTCTCAAAGTAAAACCCGATCATCATCTTTTATCGCTGCCGGCATCCGTTGGCTCAGGATACCTTTATGCCAACAATATCAACGAAGCCATGTCTTTTTTGGTAATGAATGTAAAATTTCATGATGACGTGGTATTGGAGAGGAAGGCATTAAATGAGATTCACCTGTTACTGTATTTCCTTCATGTAAATGTGGCGGATTTCTATGAAATCGTCAGTGATGTTGATAAGATAAAGTTCGGGCCAAACGTTAAACGGAGGAGCATTTTTCTTTCATCCACGAATTATCCCCTGGAGATTACTTATTCAAAAGGAACGGAAGTACAATTGATCGGCGTCTATTTTAAATCTTCGTTGGTACGCAAGTTTTTTAAGAAAGATATCTTTCACTATCTCACGGAATACTCACAGGTGAGATTGAAAGATCATGATAGAAAGGCGATCTCGGACGAAGAAAACAAATTGCTCCGGGAAATTTTTGAAACTGACCTCAAAGATGACTTCGGAAAGCTTGTTCTGCACAACCGCATTTTGTTACTCGTGGAGAAAATTCTAAACCGATTTTTGGTCGACGAATTTCCTGATTCAAAGACCAAAGGATCGAAAGAAGAGGACCTTGATGGACTCAAGGAAGTTGAATTCATGCTCTCGGAAAAAGAATTGGAAAAATTTCCTTCGATAAAAGGCCTTTCACGCGTTGCTCTGATGAGCGGCACCAAACTAAAAAAACGTTTCAAGGAAGTGTATGGAATGAAACTGTATGAGTTTTATAATCACAATCGTTTGCATAAGGCAAAACAGTGGATCGAAAGCGGGGAAACAAACATAAAAGAAGCCGCGTACAGAATAGGTTTTGCCAATCTCAGCAACTTTTCCAAGGCGTTTAAGAAAGAATTTGGATTCCTTCCCAGTCAACTGAAGAACTAAAATTGTCTTCACGAACTACTTAATGAACTTTTTGGGGCAGTAATGCGTACTAAGTACACATTATCTTTGCACTCACCAAATTATATAACTGAAAGTGAGAATCGCTTATACAATAGAGAATGGAAAAATTGAAGTACGGGATTCCGATTTTGGCGACAATGGAAAAGAGTACTTACGCATTTTTAACGTCTGTGCGCCTACCATCAGCATATTCCATGTAAAAGGACAAATAGAGAATAAGTCGTACAGCATTTTTGATGCTGCCCCGGAGAAAGGTATTCTGTTATCTGTACAAGTAATGCCTGAGAATAACAGGTTTGAGTTTGAGTCGTTCAATAACTTCAGTGTTAGTTATGCACCCATCATAAAGAGTATCCAGTTGATGGTAGCGAACACGGGATTCAGATATGGTTATGATGCCGGTGTTATTAACCGGTTTGACATTTACATCCCGGCGGGAAAAGTGCACGAACTTATCCCCGAAAAGTTATTGAGTCAGATACACAAAGACAAGATAGTGAACCTAAGTGCGCTGGCAGACGACTATCCAAAAACAAACAACTCGTTGAATAAACTATTAAAAAGATTAGAAAAACCGAAAAGCAAGTCTCTTTGTGCTCATATTGAAAGCTTTATTCAATCCGTAACGATTTAGGCCATATATCCAATCCACGTGAAGCTAACCTACTAGAAAAACCGAAAAGCAATTCCCTTAGAAAGCTTCATACAATCTGTAACTATTTAGGCCCTGATCCGATACTCGCGAAAACATAACCGGAACGATCTTCCGGTTTTTTTTTGCTCCAGCCGGGATGAATTTCGAACAAGGAATGTTGAATGTAGAATTACGAAGTTGACGTTCTTCATTCCTTGTTCCTTGCTCATTATTCACAAATAGCTCAGCCACCAATGGCGGTGGGCAGTTTTATAGCGATCATATTTTTTGCAAATAGGATACAGGATCAGTACGACAATGATCCAAACGATATAAACTCCCAACAAACCGAATCCAAACGCCGATGGTCTGAAAAAGAAAGGATTGTTCGGTGTCACAATTTGGTCGGCTGAAAAACCTTCATCAAAAAACACAATGACCCCAATTAAATGGATCAAATACAAATGCAGGACATAATAAAACATGGGCACTCTTCCGAACACTCTAAAGAAATCAGAAAATTTCCCTTGCACGTGTTCCAGCAATGCAAGGGCAATCAATCCTCCGCCGATCGTTATGGATAAGAAGTCCAGGGAGGCCGGATACTTATTAACATTTATGAAAGACAAGAAGGTAAACATACTTCCACGTGGTTGCTTTGACCAGGGAACGGGATCACCGTAATTGTTAATGAATCTCAGAATCAAAAAGACAGCAAGCAGACCAAACCCTAGTTGCAATAAAATTTTTATTCTTTTTGCCGGATTAATTTCGGGCGTGAACAATTTACCGAAACAATATCCAAGGAGCATCACGCCAGTCCACGGAATGAAAGCATACACGATGAT
>VBAU01000509.1:7156-8978 GCA_005883855.1 Bacteroidota bacterium | reverse complement strand
ACTAGGCTCTAATCCTGTTCAAGGTGCAGTCGATGAAAAACGCGATGAAGTCCCGGGGCAAGAATATATCCCGTTGCGCCGACAAAGACGAGTCCGCTGAATAAAGCGTACAGTGAAGAAAATATTTTTCCTCCGGGCGTAAAACCAGACGTTACAACAGGCCCCATTCCACTTAGAATCATTGAGGCATTGTGAAAGGCATCGAGCGAAGGAGTAAATGGATCAGTTGAGAAATGATAGCCAACGGTACCACCCAGCAATATGATGGCGAACAATCCCAACACACGAAAGGTATTTGAAGCGATTCGCTTGTAGTAAACGGTTCTGCTCGCCAGCGGTTCGGTTTTCCTTTCATACATAGCCTCTCGTTTCTGCCAAACTACTAAATCTATTTACAGTGGCTGGGTAATTTTTCGTCGACCAATGATTTGATCTCCATTTGTGCTTCCGCTCCCTGCTCCCCTAATAGACTTTTGACAAAAAACAGGTAAGCATAGCCGCGGCAATAATCGATCATAGGCCAGGTGCCAAACAAGCCCGGGCTTGCAAGGGCTGTTGCTTTTCCATCTTTTTCTTCAACCACCCAGGCTCCTAATGCGTAGTTATATCCCTGGGCCGCCTTCGGTGCATATTTTATTATCTCAGGCCTTGTTTGAATTTCCAATAACTGGTTCACGGCTTGCTCGCTCAGGATTTTTTTTCCCTGGTAAACTCCTTTATTCAGAAGCATGATCAGAAAGTGCATGTAATCGTCGGGCGTTGATTGGGCACCGCCGGAGGGATTGATGGCACTTCCATCCAACGTGCTGAAGCTAGTTTTTCTCATAGCTAGCGGCACAAATAATCTTTGCCTGGCAAGCATGTCAAATTTCCTTTTGCTGATGATCTCCAAAATCCGGCCCGCAATATTCAAACCAATATTGCTGTAGCGAAATTCCTCGGCGGGATTAGCTTGTATGTCTTTTGCGGCAAATGAATTAACTTCTTCTTCCAGGCTGGCAAATTTTTTTCTTTCCAATAATTTTAAAATGGTGATAGGTTCCGACCGGATGCCTGTCATGTGTGAAAGACAGTTTCGAATGGTGATGTAATTTTTCCCGTATTTTTCAAATTCGGGTAACCATTTTGCGATCTTGTCGTCGAGTGAAAGCTTGCCTTCATCAACAAATGTCATTACTAAAGCAGCCGTGAGCCATTTGCTGCAGCTTGCAATGGGTGCCTGCGTTTTGCTATTAAATTCGCCCAGTTCTTTCTTATAAATCAGCGTATCATCTTTTTTCCACAACATCACCACAAAATCTTACCCAAGTACTTTTTGTTTCTGTTGAAGCAAGTCGTCCAGGTCGCTAAACTTTTGTTGACCGGTAACAGGCTGTAATATTAACAGGAAGGTCAAAACCCCCATGACTTTGATGCAGACCCAACAGATTTTACATGCCATAGTTACACGCCCGCGGGGGTAAAAAAAGGATGAATGATTTTTGCTGTTGTATAACATGTTTTGTTCATTGGTGCAAAAATTTAGAACAAACTTTAACTGTCAACTTATTTAACTTTCCACCATCGGTGGATTGGGGGATAACAAATCATGAACTTAGGAAATTTTACCGTAAAAGCAGCGGAGGCTTTCCAGCAGGCGCAGCAGCTTGCTTTCAATGCTCAAAACCCGAATATCGAAACGGAGCATATTTTGAAAGCGTTGCTTGAACAGGAAGACTCCACGGTTGAATATTTACTGAAGAAAAATAATGTCACTATTAATCTTCTCGAAAGTAAGCTCGATGAATTGATCGGCAGGCTGACAAAGACGAGCGGAGAGGCA
>VBAU01000509.1:6534-7127 GCA_005883855.1 Bacteroidota bacterium | reverse complement strand
AATTTAGCGACGAGTTTGTGACACCCGAGCATTTGTTGCTTGCCATCGTGCAGGGCAATGATGCTGCTGCTAAGTTGCTGAAGGATTCAGGCCTCACAGAGAAGGGCTTAGTAACGGCCATAAAAGATTTAAGGAAGGGAGAAAAAGTAACATCGCAAACACAGACACAAGAATTCAACGCACTAAATAAATATGCGAGGAATTTAAACGAATTCGCAAGGCTCGGAAAACTTGACCCGGTCATCGGCCGCGATGAGGAGATTCGCAGAACACTACACATTCTTTCGCGTCGTTCGAAGAATAACCCTGTGCTGGTTGGCGAACCTGGAGTCGGTAAAACGGCCATTGTAGAAGGGTTGGCTATGCGGATCGTAAATGGAGACGTTCCTGAGAACTTGAAATCGAAAGTGATTTATGCGCTTGACATGGGCCAATTGATCGCCGGTGCAAAATATAAGGGCGAATTTGAAGAACGTCTGAAATCGGTAATCAAGGAAGTAAGTACGAGCGAAGGAGAGATCATTTTATTCATCGACGAGCTACATACACTGGTAGGTGCCGGTGGAGGCGAAGGAGCCATGGATGCTGCAAAT
>VBAU01000509.1:3843-6525 GCA_005883855.1 Bacteroidota bacterium | reverse complement strand
TATTGGAGCCACCACCTTAAATGAATATCAGAAATATTTTGAAAAAGACAAGGCTCTTGAACGTCGTTTTCAAAAAGTAATGATCGACGAACCTTCCGTTGAAGACGCGATCTCTATTTTACGTGGATTGAAAGACAGGTATGAGACGCACCACCACGTGAGGATAAAAGATGAGGCAATCATTACGGCCGTGGAATTATCTCACCGGTACATTACTGATCGTTTCTTGCCGGACAAGGCAATCGACCTGATTGACGAAAGCGCAGCGAAACTTCGGCTGGAAATGAACAGCATGCCGGAAGAGTTGGATCAACTCGAAAGACAAATAAGGCAATTGGAAATTGAAAGAGAAGCCATCAAAAGGGAAAATGACGAAGAAAAATTGAAAGAGCTAAACACCGAGATTGCAAATTTATCTGTGGAGCGGGACACTTTTAAAGCAAAATGGAAAGAAGAAAAGGAGCTGGTGGAAAGGGTTCAGAATGCCAAGGCGGACATTGAGAAATTAAAGCTGGAAGCGGAACAAGCTGAAAGAAATGGTGACTACGGGAAAGTGGCTGAGATCCGGTATGGGAAAATAAAGGAGAAAGAAAAGATTATTAGCGATTATTCGCAACAATTAGCTGCGATCAGTGATAAGAGGATCATGAAAGAGGAGGTGGATGCGGAAGATATCGCCGAGAATGTAGCAAAGGCTACCGGTATCCCTGTTTCAAGGATGTTGCAGTCAGAAAGAGAAAAATTGCTTCAGCTGGAAGAGCACTTGCACGAAAGAGTAGTAGGCCAGGATGAAGCCATCACCGCGGTTGCAGATGCTATTCGCCGCAGCAGGGCTGGATTGCATGACCCGAAGAAACCTATCGGTTCGTTCATCTTCCTTGGAACAACCGGGGTGGGAAAGACTGAATTAGCAAAAGCGCTTGCAGAGTACTTGTTCGATGATGAAAGCATGATGACGCGAATTGATATGAGTGAATACCAGGAGAAACATGCCGTGAGTCCCTTAGTGGGCGCTCCTCCTGGCTACGTTGGTTATGATGAAGGGGGGCAGCTGACGGAAGCAGTTCGTCGCAAACCCTATAGCGTGGTTTTGCTCGATGAAATCGAAAAAGCTCATCCAGACGTATGGAATGTTTTGTTACAAGTGTTGGATGACGGTCGACTGACCGATAACAAGGGTCGCGTCGCGAATTTTCGCAATACGATTATCATCATGACCAGTAACCTGGGCAGCCACATAATTCAGGAAAATTTCGAAAACATAAATGAACGAAATAAAGAAGAAATTGTTAATAGAACGAAGGTTGAGGTGATGAACCTCCTTCGTCAAACCATTCGCCCCGAGTTTCTGAACAGGGTTGACGAAATCATTTTGTTCCAGCCTTTGCTTAAGAACGAGATAAAGGAGATAGTGAGCATACAGCTGAACAACCTGAAAAGATTAGTGGCTCAAAGCGGCATCCAGCTGGAATTTAGCGAGTACGCCCTGGATTTTTTGGCAGAGCAAGGCTTTGATCCTCAGTTCGGTGCAAGACCATTGAAGCGGCTCATACAAAAAGAGATCGTAAATCAACTCAGCAGGCGTATCTTGGCGGGCGAAATTGACAAATCACAACCCGTATTGGTTGACGTTTTTGACAATACGGTGGTATTTAGAAACGAAGTAGCTCCAAAAACATCTTCAAAGGAGAAGACAAGAAAAGCGACTTCATAAAAACCCCGACAGGGGAAAGAAGGTTTAACCATGGCATTTAAAAAAGAAGAAGAAATCATCATTGAACCCAAGGAAGTATTTGTGGGTGACGAAGATGCACTCGTTACACTTATGGAATTTGGCGATTATGAAAGCGAGGCATGTGCCAAGGCACATGAAGTAGTGAAGCAGTTATTGGAGGAGTATGACGGCAAAATAAAATTTAACTTTCGCCACTTTCCACAAACAAAGATTCATCAACGTAGTATGAAGGCAGGCGAGGCAGCCGTCGCGGCAGCCCAGGACGGAAAGTTTTGGGAGATGCACAATATTTTGTTCAAGAATCGCCGCCAATTAGGAACAGTGAGTTTGAAACTGCATTCGAAAGAAGCGGGCATCAAGAAGAAAAAGTTCCTGGAAGAATTGGTGGATGGTAAATACGGTTGGCAGGTACAGGACGATCTCAAAGAGGGTATCGATCGCGGAGTAAAAGAGGTCCCCGCCTTTTTTATTAATGACGAGTTATTCACAGGGAAGCCCACCTTTGATAACTTAAGTAAGAGCATTGATCTTGCAATTAGAAGAGCAAAACGTAAACCCCAGGAAAGGAAAAGAGCCTGATTAGCCAAATGAAAAATTACTAGATCCCGCTAACAAGCGGGATTTTTTTTGCACAAAGATTCTTTGTCAGTCACGCAAAAAAAACGCCTCCAAAAGGAGGCGTTTTTTTTAACTCAATCGTGTTATTAATAGTGCAGTTTGATTTCAGTGCGTTGATTCTTTGCACGGCCTGCTGCCGTCTTCGTATCAGCTATAGGTTGCTCGCCACCATGTCCAACAGCTTCCACCTGTGTATCCCTTGCACCCTGGCTAATCAGGTAATTCTTGATAGCATCTGCGCGATTTTGACTAAGCGTTTGCGCAGCATCGCCAGTTGTGCTGGTGTGAACCGAAACAGTAACCTTCAGACTTGAATCAGCCTTAAGCAT
>VBAU01000509.1:2288-3816 GCA_005883855.1 Bacteroidota bacterium | reverse complement strand
TACCCAGCTGCCGTACTCCAAGCTACACTCTTTGCCATCATGTCTACCTTGCTTTGAGTGCTTGCATCTACTTCGGGACAACCATGATTGGCTGCAGTACCTGCGAGATGTGGACAGTTGTCTTCTTCGTCGTTTATTCCATCATTGTCGGAATCCGGAATCGGGCAGCCCTGGTAACGTTCAACGCCAGGTATGGTTGGACACTTGTCGTTATCATCGTTAATGCCATCACCATCTGTATCAGGAACGGGGCATCCATTATACTTGGCAACGCCGGCCACAGTCGGGCATTTGTCCTCGTCGTCATTAATGCCATCTCCATCAGTGTCGGGAACTGGGCATCCGTTGTACTTAGCAACTCCCGGTGTGTTTGGACATTTATCCTGGCTGTCAGGAATTCCATCGCCATCGGAGTCAAGTGTAGCAGGCACTTCAGGAGTAGTTATAGCCACAGCTTTTTCTTTGTGGCCAAACAACTTAAAGTTTAAGGTTGCCTGCGCTCCGGAGCTATGAAGTTTATCTACCACAGCAAATGTCTGGTACACCGGCGAAGAAGTTGATTTGATAAGATTACTCAAACCGTACATTCCCCTTATTGTGATCGAAACAGGATTATTGGGCATAATCTGCAAACCACCGGTCAAGTTAAAATTAAATTGGTTGAACTGGTTTTCATTTTTTGTTTTGTTGTCATTTGCATCTTTAACTCGTGCGCCAACCAAAAAATCAAACTGTGGCCCGACTAAGATTGCAATTGAATTTCCTGCATTAATTTTTAGTGGCACCGGTACAGAGATGTAGCCCAAATTTTGCGTCCATTTATAACTTCCTGTATTGTCGGTGTAGTAATATCTTCCACCCATTTGCGAGTAGAGGGCCATGGGCATCAGCGAAACTGTGTTACCGAGAGGAAAATTAACATAAATACCGCCGACCGGGCCCCATTTCCATTTCCAGTCGTAACTGCTGTTATTATTGGCATCATCGCCTTTCAAATAAGAATAATTAGCTCCGGCCACTAAGCCACCTGAAACCTGGTTCGTTTGTGCGAGAACTGTTGCCGCCGTTATCACACTAATCGTGAGCAACAAGAGTGTTTTCCTTTTCATATTTTTTAGTTTAGCGTTAATAATAGGGTAAGTAATAACTGTGAGACATATCAACATCTTAAGTCTCACTCAATTTCAACGGATAAATAATAAAAGTTCATGCCACCATTGATTTTAACACATAATTGTTTGCGGTTCGGAAATCAGGCGATAGATTACTGAAGAAGAAATTTCGAATTAAAAACAGATTTCGAGGTAATAATGAATAAATGTTAATGCTGATTTGTAAATAAAAAAAACAACAAAAAATCTTGGTTGATAAGAGACGGTCACTCGCAATATAAAACATTTCATTTTGCACGAAAGGGCCTTGTTGTTGCCAAGTCGTGGAATAAAATCCACATCAACTTATCGATCAGTAAAATGTGTAATAACTTGGTAAGTAATTTGTTTATTAAATAATAAGATTGTTTTCAAAT
>VBAU01000509.1:0-2208 GCA_005883855.1 Bacteroidota bacterium | reverse complement strand
GTGATATACATGATTCAAATACATAAAATTGTTCTATCGATATGCTTTAGCCTGTCCATTGTTGTATGCCTTGGCCAGGTAGATTCTTCATCGGAACATGTGCTCGACAGCTTCTTACTTCGCCAAAAGGGACTGCTTGGGAAGCTGTCCCGCAATTTGGTAGCCAATAAACCTGCTGCTGTAACTAGTCCCGTTCGTAATGATCTTTTGTTTGAGAAATTCAAAGGAAAAATCATCAGGCGTATTACCATAGTACGTGTTGATTTTGGAACACCAATTACAGATACCAGCAAGCACTCGAAGAATGCGGCTGCGCAATTTGCTAGCAGCCTCCATCACAAAACGAGAGAGGGAGTGATACGCAACAATCTTTTTTTAAAGCCCGGAGACCAACTTATGCCTGACCTAGTAGCTGATAACGAGCGTCATTTGCGCGATCTTCCGTTTTTGCATGATGCAAAAATCAGCATACAGAATGTCGGTACAGATTCTGTGGACATCGTCGTGGTCACAAAAGACGTTTTGTCCATTGGCGGCTCGCTACGACTACATGACCCTGAAAGGGTCAGTGTTTCAGTTTCAGAAGCTAATCTGGCAGGTACAGGTCACGAACTACTCGGCAGGATTTTGTTCGACAACACAAGGGATCCTAAGGTCGGATACGGAGGCGAATACATTGGGCGAAATGCGGGAGGTTCGTTCATTAATTGGTACCTGGGTTACATCAACTTTAATAGCAGCTTTAATACTGGTAGGATGAATGAAGAAATGACCTATGGCGGTCTTGTAAGGCCATTGGTGAATCCTTACATAAAATTTACCTATGCAGCTGAACTAGCGTGGCACAATACAATGGACGTATACCCATTAGACACCTTTTATCAACAAAGTGCCAAGTATAAATATTACAATTACGATGCGTGGGTGGGGTGGAATACCGGGGCTTTTAAGTTTTCCAATGATGTTAATCGCGATCGCCGAACCCGTACACTGATCGGTCTTCGGTACCTGCAACACAATTTCAATGGAGTGCCGCAAAAATATGAGGGCGATTATTATTACGGCTACGCCACATTTGAGGCGGTGTTATCTTCCGTTTCTGTATTCCGACAGGATTTCTACAAATCGCAGTATGTTTACGGCTTTGGTAGGAATGAAGATATTCCCGAGGGAATCGATCTGTCTTTTACGACTGGATGGACCAAAAAAGCGAATGTCCAACGTCCATACCTCGGTATAGATGTGCAGAGGTTTTTCTTTACTGCGAAGGAAAGTTATTTTCATTACACTTTTAAAGCTGATGGATATTTGAGAAATAAGCGAGTTGAGGATATTAACCTTTTGGCGAACGTCGATTACTTTAGCCGGCTTTTACGCATGGGCAAATGGAGCCAAAGAACCTTTGTCACTGGTGGCGCTGCACACCAAATAGATCGTGTGTTGAATGTGCCTCTGTTTCTTCAGAGTGATTTCGGAGTTCGCGAATGGCGCAGTGATACCTTAATTGGAGGAGACACACGGATCGATCTAAAAGTAGAACCTGTCTTCTTCGCACCATGGAGCCCTGCCAACTTCCGCTTCGCTCCATTTGTGTTTGCAGACATTTGTCTTTTTACACCTGTACGGGAAAAATTTTCAAACAGCGTCTGGTACAATAGCCTGGGCGCTGGAATCAGGATGAGAAATGAAAGCCTGATCTTTGAAACAGTTGAACTGCGAGCATTTTATTTTCCAAGAGAAAATTTCCTGGGTGAACATTGGCGAATTGAATTCAATACAGGTCTTCGGTTTAAGTATAACCGGCAATATGTAAAAAAGCCGGACCTTGTAAATGTGAACGTAATGTGATCACCTTGAAAAGGAAAATAGTTCCGCATCTTCGTTTTTCTTACCAAGCAAAAGATCAGCAAGGATTTCAGCGGCAACGAGACTGAATGTAATGCCATTTCCACCGAAGCCCAAAGCATAAAATGTGCGTGGTGTTTTGTGAAAGTTTCCAATATACGGGAGAGAATCTTTCGTTTTGCCAAACACTCCACTCCAGCCGAATTCTCTCTTAAAAGACACCGAGGGGAAAAGTTTGTTGAAGTCTTTCTCCAACAAAGCCTCTTTCCTGGGCAGGTAAGTGTGCATGGTGTTTACATTCACAAATCGTTCGTCCCTTCCCCCGATCACTATGCGATGATCTGTCGTGCAACACAAATACAG
>VBAU01000505.1:3260-4233 GCA_005883855.1 Bacteroidota bacterium | reverse complement strand
TTAATTGGGGCGACAAAAAAAGTATCACTATCTGCGAATATTATGAAAAACAATGGTACAATTTTACTCTTTACCAATTAGATAATGGTGAATGTGTTAGTAAGAAAGAATATAATCGTAGGAAGAAAGAATTTGAAGCAGGCATGACACCTGCAGGAGCCTCTGAACAAACTAATGAGCCAGCTCAAGGGATTGAAGGCGGTCAAGAGCAAATGTCTCCTAATGAAAGCATGCCTATGCCAGTTGCTCCACCAGAACAGCTTGAAGAACAAATTGGCGGGGCATTAGGTGACAATATTCCTCAGCCAATGGGAACTGAGCAACCAAGTATAGCGGGAGGGGCAGGGATGCCTTATTTTCCTCAAATTGTTAGTAAGCGTAAATCTCGTGATTATAAAATTATTTGCTATAAAGCTATTTTTGGTCATATTCTCGAACAATATGAATGGCCCAGCAAAGAATTTCCATTTGCTATTGTTTTAGGCGATGAAGTGACAATGGATGGTGAACAAATCATTATTTCATTGCCGAGATACGCGAAAGATCCACAAAGATTTCTTAATTTCCTTGCCAGTGATTTAGCTCAAGCCGCTAAAAATAATCGTCGAGAACAATTCTTAGTAACCCCAGATAATATCGCTGGATATGAAAAATTTTGGAAAAACCCAGCTAACCAAGCGGGAGCATTACCTTATAATCCTGATTCACGTACTCAACGTGAACCTATTCGATTGCCTGTACCCGAATTACCTCAAACATTAATCCAGAATCTACAACAAGCAGATAGAGATTTACGAAGCATCATGGGTTATCCACAAGAAAATGAAGCAAAACAGTTCGGACAATTATCTGGTAAAGCAATTCGAGAAATGCAACGCGCCGGTAATTCTTCTAATTTAGTTTTCTTTGATAATTTAACACGCGCTCAAGAACAAATAGGACGTACTATTTTAAAAATGTTACCTCGAGTTTA
>VBAU01000505.1:2749-3231 GCA_005883855.1 Bacteroidota bacterium | reverse complement strand
TACACAAGGTGTTGACGGCAAATCAAAACAAGTGGTTGTTAATAAAAAAATAGCTGGTGGAATGCTTAATGATTTAACACAAGGCGACTTTGATATTCGTATTGATGCGGGCGCTAATTATGCTGTTCAAAAAGAAGAAGCGTTACAAATTATCATGCAGCTTACGCAAGCTAATCCACAAGTCTTCCCAATTGTTGCAGATATTATCGCAAAGAATGTTGATATTGAAGATAATATTGAATTAGTGAATCGATTGAAAACGCTAGTTCCTCCTCAAGTATTAGCACAAGCCGAAGGAAGACCTGCACCGCAACCCCCTCCAAATCCACAGCAACAAGCGGCGATGCAAGCACAACAAATGCAACAACAATTAGAACAAGCTAAATTACAAGTAAGCGCAGCAAAAGTTCAAGCAGCTCAACAACAAGCACAAGCGCAACAACAATTAAATCAAGTAAAAATGCAACAATCATTAATTGATA
>VBAU01000505.1:0-2699 GCA_005883855.1 Bacteroidota bacterium | reverse complement strand
TATAAATCTGCAATGGCCGAAGCCGCTGCAAAAGTAGCTGCTGCTCATTCAAATATTTCTGATAAACATTTTGAAACTATCCAAAAAATCCATTCCTTAGAACAAGCGCCTCTTCAGCCAATATCTTCCGGAATTCCGGGAAATAAAACTAATCAGTAAATAATTTAAAAATAAATTACCTTTACGCATAAATATCTTCTTGTATATTTTTAAAATAAAGAATAATATTATTGGTAATAAGCGAATATGCAGCTTTCAAATGTATAGGGCTAATATGCGGCCGCACGCATAGGGTTAAAAGTAAACCGTAAACTTGAGGTAGAAATAGTATGTCTGAAACACAGAATGTGGAGACGAATAAGCCAGAGATTGGTAGCAATAATTCTTTTGAAACACCAATTATCGATAAAGTTGATATTCCTGAACCGGCGCCGACTGAAAGCAGTGAACCTGCAACAGCAGCTACGCCAGAAGCGGAAGGTGAATGACCTGAATTTGCTAAACGTAGATTAGGTAAAGAACAAAAGAAATATGAGAGAGAGCTTGGAAGATTAAAGGCTGAATTAGAGGAAGAGCGTAGTCGAAATCAAACGTCTCAAACTCCAGTACAACCTAATTATGCAGCGCAATCGCCATCAATATATCAAGACCCAATTACAGGGAAATATATTGATATCAGCACGCCAGCAGGCCAAGAAATCTACCGCTATCAACAAGAAATGTCACAGGCGTTAAGTGCGCAAGAAAAAGCGCAACAAGAACGTCAGCAAAAAGAGGTTGAATCAAAACTTTTTGCCCATTTTCAAGATTCATTTGAAGAGGCGAGAGAGCAGCATTCAGATTTTGAAAAGGTAATACGTGACTCTGGAATGGCGCAACCACTTGCTAGAGAGTTGGCATATTTTCGCGACCCTGGTGAGCTTGGTTACTATTTAGCTTCTAATCCACGTGAAGTCGAAAGATTACAAAGACTACCTGCTTATGAAATGAAGCGAGAACTTGCGCGTCATTTGGAAGAGATGGTTCAAAAAAATAATATCTCACGTGCACCTACGCCTATTAAACCAATAGGTTCAGGGGCCGCCAATCCCGCAAAACATTTCGCTCATAAAACACTTGCTGAATTAAAGGCAGAACGCAGAGCGCAATTACGCGGCGAATTAAAACGACGTTAAACGCTACTGATTCACTTTAATTCAAATATTAATTTATTAAATATAGGTGAATCATGGCTAATCAAATTGCGGTTACCCAACTGGTGGGTAATGCGATGTTGGCAGAACTTGCTAACAACAATTCTTTACTTTTAACGGGCGCCCGTACTTATGAATCTGATTTTCAAATGTCAGAATATAAGATTGGCGATACTTTACAAATTCGTAGACAAAATCAATTTACAGTAAATGATGGTCGTGTAGGTGTATTACAAGACGTAATCGATCGTACTGAACCTTTGGTTATTGCGCATCAATTAAACGTGACTATTGAATATAGTTCACGTGAATTGACATTGTTCGTAGATACTGGACAAGGTCCATTTAATGAACGTGTTATTCGTCCTGCAATTCAAAATATCAGTAAACAAGCTGAAACTTTAATTTCGCAAGGCGCAGTAAATCAATTGAATTTCACTTCAGGTAATCCTGCTGCTCCTGTGAATAGCTTTGCAATTGTTGATTTAGTTTATGCAAAAATGCAAGAGCAAGCGATTCAAATTAATAATGATGCATACATGGCATTAGCTCCTCGTCAAGCAAGTGCATTAAAAGCAGCTAATCAAAATGCATTTAACCCAACTTTAAATGAAGACATTTCATTTGCATCGGCTCTTGGTCATTATTCTGCATTTGATATGTTTTCTAACCAATCAATCCAATTTCACACAGTTGGTGCGGGCGCGGGTGGCGCTGTTGTTGCTTCAACCGTTGTAAGTGGTTCAAGTTCGGTAAATTTAAGTGGCTTAGGCGTAAGTGTTACAGGTGTTTATTTACCTGGGGACGTTATTCGTTTTACTGGAATTAATTCTGTAAATCCAACTGACAGAACTGATACCGGTCAATTGATGGATTTTGTGGTTCTTAACCAAGTAGATTCAACTGCGGGTGGTTTAGGAACTGTGAATGTTTATCCTCCGATTGTTTCAGATCCAGCAAGTCCTTATCGAAATGTTACTGGTCCTGTTACAGCGGGTACTACAGTTACTTTAGAAGGTGCACCTGGTTCACGTTATCACGTGAATTTAGCCTATGCGCCACGTGGTTTAGACATTGTTATTCCTCCAATGGAAGTATTAAACAATGTAGATACCTCGGTCGTAACTGACAAAGATTTAAATATATCTTTGCGTGTTGGTAGACAAGGTAGCATCCAAAATGACGTAAACATGCTTCGTGTGGATATGTTATTTGGTTTTAAATGGCATCCTGATTATTGTGTGAGATTACATTCACTATGATGAATTGTTTGCCACAAACAATGAGTTTTAATAGTCACAAAGCAAGTCTCTGTGACTATAAGACTTATATATTATATAAAAACGGTCTTTATAAGACAGCGCGTCGTAATGATGCAATAGAGCTTTTAAAGGCTGGTTGGTATGACAAAACTAAATATGAACCGAAAGAAGAGGTATTAAATTATGGCACAGAATATGAAATCAACGAGCGACGGTTTGATGCACGGCAATCCGGGGAAACCAA
>VBAU01000504.1 GCA_005883855.1 Bacteroidota bacterium | reverse complement strand
GGATTTGAAGCAGACATAAAAGGAACGATCATTCAAAAGAAAGATCTTCGTTGGGCCGTTGGTGTGAACTACTCCTACATAGAAAACAAAGTAATATCTATCGCTCCAGGAACAGAGAGCCAGCTATTAGTAGGTTCAGGGTTGGGCGGCGGCGTTTATGCCATTGTTGGGAAAGCTTACCCATATCTACAAACTACGGATTGGGTGAGGGATTCTGCATCAGGAAAAATAATTGTTGATGCCAGTTCAGGGCTTCCTACAAAGAACCCCAATGTCACTCCATATGGAACCACGCAGCCTCCGCATCGTTTCGGGGTAAACACGACGCTTACCTGGAAACATTTCACTGTTTACGCACTTGCGGAATATAGAGGCGGTGCAGTTATATTAAATAATGTGGGATCCGCTCTTGACTTTACTGGTGTGTCGACAAACACAACGAAGTTCAATCGTGAAAAGTTCGTCATACCTAACTCCGTTTACTGGGATGGAAGCAAATATGTGAACAACACCACCGTTGTAACGAACACAGATTCATGGAATTTCTTCGGTAACCTTTATAATGGCACGGGATCGAACTATGTGACCAGCGCTGACTTCTGGAAGTTAAGAGAAGTTTCAATCGGTTATGACATACCTCAGAACATTATGGCAAAAACAAAGGTGATAAAGGCGGCCACGATTGCATTGGTTGGTCGTGACCTCGTAATCATAAAAGCGAAAGATGATATCTGGACAGATCCTGAGTTTAGTAACACAACAGGTAATGGTGTGGGTATTACAACGGACGGACAAACTCCTACGACAAGGAAGTATGGTATCACCTTAAATCTAACCTTCTAACAAATCTTAATTTAAGAATATGAAGAAATACATCTTATTTTTTGCAACTGCAACGGTGGCAATGGCAGGCTGTAAAAAAAATTACCTGGATTTAAATGAAAATCCAAATGTTCCTTCTGTGGTGTCGGCCGCATCGCTGCTTGCAGCAGCGGAGGTGAGAACAGCCGGTATTATGGTCGATCCAAGTGCTTCCTATTTCAATGTTTGGTTGGACCAGTGGGCATTCAGTCCCAGTTACGCGGTTAACCAGGATCTGCGTGATTACAGGTTTACCAACTCTTTCCAGCAAGGGTTGTTTTCCGATTTTTATTCCAACGGTTTTGACTATCAAAAAATGATTGACTTTGCGATTGAGCAGAACAATCCCGCTTTAGAAGGGATTGGGAGAACGATGAAATCAATACTGATGCAATACGCAGTAGACGTCTACAATAATGTGCCTTATTCCGAGGCTTTCAAAGGAGCAAGCAATCAAAGTCCTGTTTACGATGATGCAAAGACGATTTACGAGGCCATCTACACGGATCTCAACCTCGCGATCACGAAATTTAATGCAGCGCAATCATCCCAATTCCCCACCGCCACACAAGACCTCATGTTGGGTGGAGACAAGGATCTTTGGATCAAACTCGCGAACACAATCAAGCTTCGCATTTTATTACGGCAATCGGCCAGGGCAGATCGGGCAAGTTATATATCTACACACATCGCCGCTGATTTTCCGGGTGGGCTAAATTCATTCTTGCAGCCGGGTGAGTCGGCTATTGTAAATCCCGGCTTTACGAATGCGGACACAAAGCAAACACCTTATTGGGGCAGCTTTGGGTATTCGGCTTCTGGTAGCAAGACCGGAAATAATGATTATTTCAAAGCAGCGTCTTACGCGGTCAGTTTCTATACAAGCCAACACGATGACCGCGGTTTTTTCACTCAAAAACCTATCGGCATCGGTGTGTCCGGCGCTCCTTCAATGTTCGGCGTTTCATTTCGCGGAAACGAGATGGGATCTCAGGGCACAAGCACGTTAACATATTCCGACAATATCAACAATTTTGCTGGTCTGCAATATCGCTTTCCATCCGACCCTCAGGCCATTTTAACGGATTATGAATCCTTGTTTCTCCAGGCTGAAGCTGTTCAAAGAGGATGGTTTCCCGGCGATGCTCAAACAATTTTTGAATCAGCAATGCGCCAGTCATATCACTTTATGTTTGACGCAACTGACGGATCTGCCAACGCCGACGATTATTATGATATTGATCGAATTCCCGACGCACGCAACGACTGGGCTTTGGCGACAAACAAAATCCAATTGATTATCACGCAGAAGTGGGCATCAATAAATACCGTGAATTTCTTTGAATCTTGGGCAGAGTACCGCCGTACAGGTTTCCCTAACGTGCCACTCTCAAGCAGCTTGAGCAGAGGTCCAAACATTCCCTTGCGGTTAAAATATCCGCAGTTTGAATATGATCTTAATGGAGAAAATGTAGCCGCCCAAGGGAATATTGATCAGTTTACGTCAAAGATCTGGTGGATGCCATAATTATTATTAATCTAGAATAAAATTCTGAATATGAGATCTATAAAAACAATAAGCCTCTTTGCGCTCTCGGCAATTCTCCTGGCAAGTTGCGTGAAGAGCAAGGACATAAATTTCGTGAGCCAATCGTCGCCATCTCCCAATGTAGTTGGGTTTCCAAACCAAACTCAAGCGGCAGCGTTTAATATTGTCGCAACACCGACGACTTACACGTTCTATGTCGAGGCTAGCTCGCAAGATAATAACTTGCCGGCCACGACGGTTACAATTGCAAAAGATGCCGCACTAGTGAGCAATGCGGGTGCCTACCAACTTGTCAACACAACTGCTACTGTAGACCCGTCCACGCACCTGGCCCCCTTTGAATTGAAGATTAATACGACAAAGATTGATTTATCTCACAGTTTTGCGTTGGGATACACTATTGCTTCCACTACAGGAGGCGTAGAGGTCGCCAGTAACAAAAAATCAGATCTCATTTCCGTTCTGGCAAAAAACAAATGGGACGGAGATTATCATTCAAACGGCTATTTTTATCACCCAACAGCCCCTCGGGCAATAAATAACCTGGCGAAAAAACTGTCAACAGCCGGTGCAAACACCATAAAAATGAATCTCGGTGATCTGGGTAATGTAGTTATCTTGACCATTGACGATGCCACGAATCAAGTAACCAGTATAGTTGATGACGGCCCCGGACCAGGAGTACAGCCTACACGCGCGC
>VBAU01000503.1:3563-6249 GCA_005883855.1 Bacteroidota bacterium | reverse complement strand
GGCAATTATGTTCCTGCCTCGACCGATCTGCAGGCGCTGCTCAGTTATCAATTCAACTCGAAATGGCAGGCGGAATTTTTGGGGAACATTTCCAAAACAAAATTTACACTTCAGCCCGATTTCACGCAACTCACCTCCTCGGTGTTCTCTCCTTACTTTACAGCCAATCTTGCGCTGGATATTTATTTTGAAGGCCAGGAAAGAGATCAATACATCACCAACATGGTTGGAGTTTCGAGCACCTGCCAGGTAAACCGGCATTTGAAATTGAAATGGCTGGCATCAAGATTTGAAAACAACGAAGACGAGAACATCAATATTCTCGGCGTCTATGAATTTGGAGAAAGAAGTTTTGATAAGAGCAAACCGGGATATGGCACCATTGTAAATCCTCTCGGCGCGGGCGCATATCTGAATTATGCAAGAAACACTCTCGACATCACTGACTGGAATCTTTCACACAAAGGATGGTATGACAAGGGCAAACATGCGTTTCAGTGGGGCATTGCGTTTGACCGCACGCTCATCAATGATAGGTTGAATGAATGGCAATACCAGGATTCGGCGGGTTATTCATTGCCTTATACGCCGCAGGTTCTTCAAATGAGTGGGGTGATCAAATCCACGGCGGATCTAACGGTCGACAAGCTGTCCGGATTTTTTCAGGATAACATGCTGTTTGGTGACACGTCGCACTCGTTCACTTTGCAAGCCGGAGTTCGCTACAATTATAATTCACTCAACAAAGAGTTCCTGATATCACCGCGAGTAGGCGCAAGTTGGAAGCCAAACTGGAATCGTGATATCATTTTCCGTGCTGCTGCCGGTATATACGATCAGCCGCCATTCTATCGTGAGCTTCGTCGTTATGATGGGAGCCTGAATACAGGTGTGTTGGCTCAGCGCAGTGTACAGGTTGTGGGAGGGTTTGATTACAATTTCAGAGGTTTTGATGGTAGGCCTTTTCGCTGGACAACCGAGGCCTATTATAAATCCATGACGCATGTAAACCCGTACGACATCGACAACGTTCGCATTCGCTACTACGGCAACAACAATGCGATCGCGTATGCCACGGGAATTGAAACGAGGTTATTTGGTGAGTTGGTTAAAGATGCGGAGAGTTGGATCAGTCTTGGCATCATGCGCACAAAAGAAAACATTAACGGCGATTCCTACACTAACTACAAGCTGGATTCGTTGGGCAAGCCGATTGACAGCACAACCGTTGAAGGTGGATGGTTTCGTCGACCGACAGACAGGCTCATTACCTTTGGAATGTTCTTCCAGGATTACCTCGCCACCAACAAAAACTTCAAGGTTTATCTCAACCTGATCTATGGCAGCAATCTTCCTTACAATATTCCGGGAAGTGTGAAATATCGCAATGCGCTCATCATTGATCCATATATAAGAGCTGACATTGGATTCAGCGCGTTGTTGCTTGATGCCGAACGGAGCGATCGTCGCAGTCACAGTCCATTCAGAAATTTTGACAACATATGGGCCAGCCTGGAGATCTTCAATTTAATCGATCGCCCGAACACAATCTCTTACATGCTCATCAAAGATTTTCAAAACAATGTCTTTGCTGTTCCCAATCGGTTAACTCCGCGATTGGTGAATTTTAAGATCGTGGCGAAGTGGTGACCCCGCCGTTTTTGTTGTCACTTCTTTTCCGGGGGAGTAATTATGTACCTAGCTGCATTGCTACTATGACGCTGCTGTTGCGTCGCACTCTTGTGCGTTTGGTAATTCTATTCATCATGTGGAATACGAAGAGCGGTTTGGGCGATGAAAAAACGCCTGGAGTGATGTGATTTACTGTATTGGCAAATAGTGTGCGTTGTACTTACTAGAATGCAGAACGTGCCGGTCAAATTTTTTCAATCGCTGATAAAGAAGAAAGATCCAGGCGAGAAGACGCGTTTACTGGAATATCTCCCATCAATAAGTATGTTGTGCCCGCCTTGAAGGAGCGACAAAACTTTGGACTCTATTCTAGTCACACATTTAGAGTAAATGTTTACAGAAAAAACCTGCGCCCAATTTGAGGCTTGCCAAAATGCTGGCTTCAGGACACTCGTTTACTATTTTATCTGAACAGAAGGTATGATACTCGCGGAAGCCAGTTCTATCGGACAATTGTTCTTTCTCACGATTTTTTTTGCCATTTCTTCTGCTAACTTTGAACTGACGAGCATTAACAGATATTTTTTAGTCAATAATTATAAGAAAAATAATTATGAAAGAAAGTAAAGTGTGGTTTATAACAGGAGCAAGTAGTGGAATAGGTTTGGAGATTTCCAAAGCAGCACTTGCCGCTGGTTATAAGGTTGTGGCAACAGGTCGTGACACGGAGAAAGTTTCCAAATCTATTGGGCAATCATCCGACAATTTATTGGTTACAAAAATGGATGTAACCAATCCGATAGAAATTGAGGCAGCTGTAAAATCAGCAGCTGGCAAATTTGCAACCATTGATGTATTGGTAAACAATGCCGGCAATTTCTACGCAGGTTTTTTTGAGGAGTTAAGCCCGCGACAAATGGAACTTCAATTGGCTACAAGTTTATTTGGACCAATGAATGTGACACGGGCGGTGCTTCCCATTATGAGGAAAAATCGTTCAGGACATATCATATCTATTTCGTCAACTGCCGGACTTGTCGGTTACGAATACTGC
>VBAU01000503.1:2995-3524 GCA_005883855.1 Bacteroidota bacterium | reverse complement strand
CCTTTCAGCATCCATACAACTCTTGTAGAACCTGGATTTTTCAGGACAGGACTATTGACACCTACTTCAACTATCTGGGCAGAAAAACAATAGAAGATTACACTGCAAAGAATGCCGAGCTTCGTCCATTTTGGAAAAGTATGAACGGAAAGCAAGGAGGCGACCCAGCGAAATTAGCAGTAGCGCTAATTAAAATTGCAAGCGAAAATGAACCGCCAAAACGTTGGTTAGCTCGCGCAGATGCTATCGATACAGCAGAAAAAAAGGTGACTGAGTTTCAAAAACAAATCAACGCTTATCGGGACTTGTCTTCCTCTTTGGCAATTGAATAAACATCAAAAGGAATAAAACGGCAGCTAACAATTGCATTGCCAAAATACCGGCGACAGAACATCAATTCAACTTTTGCTCCCGATAGTTATCGGGATCTATTGTACTTTAGTGATGCGGCGTAAGAAAATAAAGTTACGCCGCGGCCGAGCGACAGGAATTCTATTCCGGCACTTCGGCAATGCGTGAACGGTAGCTG
>VBAU01000503.1:1587-2962 GCA_005883855.1 Bacteroidota bacterium | reverse complement strand
CATTAAAATGGCAAAGACAATTAATCAACGGATGACTGTTAATTTTGAAGGCGATTTCGTAGTCTTTTTAATAGGTATGCGTATTAATTATTTTTGGAAATTCCATAAATGGATTCCTGTCGCGAAGGCTATGCCAAAAATGTTGAAAGAACTCTCTCAAAAACCAGAAAGTGGTTTTCTTGGCTTCCAACTGTTTGGCGGTATTCCCCCAGTTATTGTTCAATATTGGAGATCGTTTGAAGCTCTTGAGGCTTATGCTAAAGATCCAACAGGTTTACATTACCCAGCATGGAAAGAATTCAATACGAAAATTAAAAGCAATGGAGATGTTGGTATTTGGCATGAAACGTTCAAAGTTAAGTCTGGAGAGTATGAGTGCATTTATAACAACATGCCAAAATATGGTCTTGGGAAGATTGGAGAAATGGTTCCAGCCATTGGTAGAAAAGAATATGCAGCTCAAAGAATTCAAACCAAAGAACATTGATCTTGTCTGCAGCTAACATGAGAATAGCAGGGCGGGATATTGGAGCAATCAGCATCAAATCTTTAATCAGCTTCGGTTCGGGCTTTCACGTCATGCTTTGGCAACAATCCGAACACAATCTTAACTGCAAAAAACATGGCAACTAAGAAAGAAAAGAGCAATGTGTCGCAAAGTACTCATAGATGACGACAGACACGTTTAAAGTAACAATACATATGGTTTCAAGTCTTGACGGTATTATTGCCAAAAAAGACAATAGCGTTTCGTGGTTTGACACATCTGACAACTACGAGAAAGGAGTTACTGAACAAGCTGCGGAGGAATTTCTTAAATCAATAGACTGCTATGTAATGGGTTCACGGACTTACCTACGGGTGGGCTTATGGAGACTTGCCTACTATTGTAGTAACTCACAGAAACCTGCCGATTGAAAGACCAAACATTGAAATTTATTCGGGCGACCTGAACAAACTTGTGAATGAACGACTAAAACCAAACTACAAGAATGTTTGGCTTGTGGGCGGTGCCATGCTTGCCAAAGATTTTATTCATTTAGAATTGGCCGACGAAATAAGATTATCAGTTATGCCTATTATTTTGGGTGACGGGACACTGTTTTTCGACCACATCGGACGAGAACAAGCATTGCACCTGAAAGACGTGACAGCCTATAAAAGCGGAATGGTGGAGTTATGTTACGAAATAAAAAATAATAGAACGTTCTAACGACTGAAAGAAACAACGCCTGTAACGTTTGCAATAGCAGGGCTGGACGGAAGATCAATCGGCAGAAAATCTCTATTCAGCTGCGGTTATCGTCTGACGGAATTCCATCGGCAATAAATCTTACCTTCAGCAACAAAACAAAATCAGCAAAAGTACAAGCTG
>VBAU01000503.1:0-1580 GCA_005883855.1 Bacteroidota bacterium | reverse complement strand
CGCAAATGCTTTTTCGTTGTGCGAAATACTATTTGACACTTTATCAAATTCAAACACGGGAAACTCACATGACTAAAGCAGAAATTTCCGGCATTGCGCCATTCTTTATCGTAAAGAATGTTCCCGTAGCGCTGTCGTTTTATCGCGACCGTTTCGGGTTTGACATCACGTTTCAAGGACCCAGTGACGACGACATCTTCTTCGGCATTGTCCAACGAGGCGCGGCGATGATCATAGTGAAGGACGTTGGTGTGGATCCCGTGCCGAACTACACACGAGATATCAAAAAAGGCATTGCCCGCTGGGACGCCTACCTTCATGTTCCAGATCCCGATGCACTAGCGGCAGAATTCTCATCGCGTAATGTCGACTTTTTTCAACCGCTCAAAGACAATGATGATGGTTTGCGGGGATTTGAAGTCAAGGACGCTGACGGATACATGTTGTTCTTCGGACGTCCTCAAGACGCATAATTCTAATATTTATTTTCGTGATTAGCAATTGCAATTCCACCGTTTGATATTTTAAAGCCACTTAACAAACGAGTTAACAATTGAAGCAATGAATGATTTTTATATAGGACTTATTACAACGATTGTAATTATTGCTTTGGTCGAAATACTCAAATTCTTAGAAAAACGACTGATCGGAGCTTTGACTTTAGTTGGCATTGCATTTATTTACATTGGTTTTTCTTGGAATGATATTTTGTCGCTGACCTATGCCATTCTTGGTGCGGCCGTATTTTTTGTCCTTTCCTATTTTGGTTATAAGAACAATTTTATTCTGATCATCTTGGGTCTATTTTTACACGGGATTTGGGACATTTTATTTCCATATTTTAGTTCAACCGCTCCTGAAGGTTACGGCATATTTTGCTTAACAATAGACTTTCTTTTGGCCATGTATTTCTACATAAGAGTTAAACCTCTCAAAACAATTTGAAAAATAAAAGTAAACTGACAACTGATAAAAACAATACTTTCAAAATCAGAAGTAAATACTGAAAGCCCTGCTAGAACACTACCCCTCATGCGCGTAATATTTGTGCAAACAAAATCAAAAATACCTGATACCCCCAAGCCTTCGCATTTACCAGTAATTTTGGACAACGGGTGTGCACGTAACAAAGCATGCCGTCCAGAAATAAACTAACTTTAGTATCATTAATATTGCACAACGATGAAGAATTTTCAATTACTCGGCGGCTTGCGCTACAACAAAGGTTTAATTCAAAATCCGGCCACTTATTTAAATGAGGTTGGATGTAGCTCATGGCTTTATTTGGTAGGCGAAGAGTTCGCAAAAATGGAGGGCGGGATGTCATATGACCAGGTTCAAACGGCCACCACTCACTCCGTAAACGTAGTTAGTGATCCACCCCGAGTCCTCGACTTGGACTTAGCGAGACAACATGTGAAAGCTCTCGATTCACTTCCACGACCTACACTTATTTCCTGTCGCACCGGTCCCCGGGCATCTGCTGTTGCATATATGTATTCCGGATTGAAATGTGGCGCAGAGCCGGATGAGGTTCTAGCTATGGCTGAAAAAGATCAAGCTCCGTTTATTCAATTTGA
>VBAU01000502.1 GCA_005883855.1 Bacteroidota bacterium | reverse complement strand
GTTTATACGAACAACATTCGCTGAGTTGCTCAATGACGGATCAATGACGGCATACGCGATAAATGTGGCGCTATCAGGAGGATCATCCAGGACACTTGTTGCCATTTTCTTTATATCATTCTTGAAAACAGCTGATGTATCGGTTACCACGAGCTCGTTATTTTTATTCGCTTCTACTTTTGCTTGATCAGCCGGATCATTAGACGTGGCGATATCTGTTAGGATTACTTTGTTACCTGTGCCCGTTCCTATTGAGAGAATGCAACAGTCCTTGGGGTTAACTCCATTGGTAATCGCCTCGATTACTCCAGCGAGCACGGGATTATTAAAGCCTGAAACCGCACCGTCCCAATACCATCCTGTGTTTCGGTATACCGGCTCTGTGAAAGTTGGCTTTTTCTGAAAAATATATGGGCTCACCATAGCGGGTGCATCGAAATAGTTGACTGGCGCATTGCTTGAAGCATGAATAGCATGACCCAGCGGCAGTCCATAGTATTTATTAGAGAATAGATCCGTTTTACTTTGCATGTTCGAACGAAAAAAACTCACCCGCTGTCGAAAATAATCAAAGCCGACAATCAGTAATTGCAACGATTCATTTCCAATGAGGGCAGGCAGTTCATTCAGTGGAGTGTCGACAACGTGTTTCTGACGTTGTGGAAATAAATGATCCTTGTCAGATAAGACTTTGACCAGGCCAGTTAACTTTTTTTTCGTGTTGTATTTAGGGCCTATACCAAGAAGGCCTCTTAAGAGAGCGAAACGATCCTGCTTATAAATTAGCTTCTCAAAAAAATTGAGCTCGCAAAAAACCTGTTTTCGTGAATTCTCATCTTCGAACACATTGGAAATTTCGCTTAGCGTCATGTCATTGCACAAACAGGCCAGGACAAGACTGCCGCCAGAATTTGCAATGGCCATATCAAATTGCTTCAATAGCGCATGACCCCTGATATCACCGTATAAGTCTCGTAATACATGCGCTTGAATCAGGGCCCAGGAGCCACCGCCATCTAACGAAAGGATTCTGTAAGGCATGGAATCGGTTTGAGAGTTCAACAACTAATTATGGTCTGATCAGGGTATCCTTAAAAGGGTGTTTACAGCTTTTTCCAGAACGGCTATGGCTGCATTGGCGGCCGCCTGGGCAGCAGCCTTTGTTATGATGGCGATTGCATGAAGGTTCGACTCCAATATGAGCTCCTCATTTTTTAATCGTTGCTTAAAATTATCTTCGGAGATCTCGTTGTTCAAACGCATGCTGACCAATAATTGCCATCTTTGTTTTGAATCCTGGAGAAAATCATTTGCTGTGCTCTTCACAACACTCCAATCTTCTTTTACAACACCTTTGATGGCCTGTGCCATCTCGGCAAGTACTTCATTAAAGTCCATATTTATTTTTTTACAAGGTTTACTCACCAGCTAATTTCAATCCTCGTTCAGCTACCAATAAAGCTTTCCATGCCGCCGCTATTTGCAGTTGGTTTAGCTTGATGTCTGCATCGCTAATTGTGCTGTCCTGTTTGTGTTTGTCTTTGAACTGAACAAATAATGTTTTTAAGTTGTTGGTGATGACGATCAGGTCGTGACTTTGCCTCCTCGCCTGGTTTTTTAAAAGAATCGAATTTATTTCGGATTCAATGTCGAGATATTTAGAAGAGTACTTATTGTATGTCCTGTCGGCTACAGGTTCGTCCTGCATTTCCAAATAAAGCCGGTCGTTCATTTTCGCCGTGTTAACTATTTGCTGTTCTACGCCTGCGTCATATGGCGGCACCAACGTAACCTTGCAATGGAACGAGGCAAGGCACATCAGCATAACGGCGAGAACACTCCAGTTTGTCGAGAGCGTTCTACTCCGACGAGTTGTTTGCGAGTCAAGAGCGCAGGCCTGCGGTGTATTACAGATCGTCATAAGGATTGTAATTTTTATCAGGATACCATTGTTGTGTGAATAGAGACGCTTGCCGGGCTATCGAGCAACGTTGCACGTGGACCGAGTCAATAAATGAATGGGGCACGTTGGAATTGCCCCAATCACCACCCCAGATCAATCCATAACTATGTGCTAACTCACCCAACAACGAAAAATCTCCTTTCCAGGATGGATCGCCGTTAATACTTTTGACGATGTCGCAAGCGAGGCCGAAGTTGTGAACTCCTACCTTTTGAAGTTTTGTGGCGCCTTGTTGAAATAAGAGCTGCTGTCGAGCCTGGCTGCGGAAGGTTTCAAACACCATAAACTCCACTCCATGTGCGCGGGCATCGGGTAACTCTTGTCTTTGAAAAGAGTGTTCGTAAAGAAGTTGCTCATAAGTTTTGGTTTTCCAATGAGAAATCCGGGAAAAACAAAGTACAGGATCAAGTAATCAGAAGGCGGGAGTTAATGGCTTGCTATTTCAATCTTGAAGTTAATTTGTCCGAAGACCATTGTCAATTCCCTCTTAGTAGTATTCTATATACAAATATTCAAATTATTATTCGGACACCTTGGTTTTTTGTTGACCACTAGTTGCCGGCTTCACATGGTATGCTTACATGGCATTGTTCTTGGGTTGGCCGGTCAAGGGGCCAGTCAACAGGATCATTTAAGCCCCAACCCTAAGATATTCTGTCAATT
>VBAU01000501.1:7790-10500 GCA_005883855.1 Bacteroidota bacterium | reverse complement strand
ACCTTTTCAATTTGCTTTTGATTTTGCAGATCATCGCGGTAGGACTCACAATCGTGTCTGAGCGCTACACCTATGTACCATACATAGGGCTGGCTTTTGTGGCTTCATCTCTTCTCAGCAGGTATAATTTGTTGTTTCAAAAAACAGTTTCATGGCTCATCCCGGCTGCGATTACTATTGTTCTTTGCTTCATTACCTTTAAACAGGTTGCAGTTTGGAAAGACAGTGGAACCTTATGGTCGAACGTGATTAAATATTATCCCCGTTCACCTTATGCCCGAAGCAATCGCGCAAATTTTTCGATCAGCCTGGCACAGCAACCAGATCATAAGGGACAAGCCGATTCATTGTTCAAACAGGCTTTAGATGATTGTACCGCTGCACTGCAACAAGACCCCAAACACGCTCCGGGCTACCAGAACAGGATCAATATTTTCCTTTTGCTAAATCGAAACCGCGAAGCATTATCGGATGCCGAATCATTGGTGAAACTGCAACCAAATAATGCTGCTGGATATTTAACCATGGGAATCGTATATACCCGCCTGAATAAAGCAGACAGCGCCATGCCCAATCTTAATAAGTGCCTTTCCCTTACGCCAACTTCGGATCAAGCACTTAATTTGCGGGGAACCTTGCTGGTAAATAATTATCAGAAGTTTTCTGACGCTTTGTCGGATTTCAACAAGGCAATTGAACTCAACGCAAAAGGTGATTATTATTTAAGTCGATCCATTTGTTATTACAGGTTGGGAGACGTGCAGCATGCCAAAACAGACGCCAACACAGCATTACAAAAAGGGGTCAGTATCGTGGATAGTTACAGGAAATTATTGAATTTGTGATTTTCGGCATTTGTACTTTTATTTTGTTTATTTACGTATAAAAAATTTGACGTGTCCTCTGCAAAAAGAAAATTCAAGAAAAAACCCGGAGAAAACCAGGCGAAAACTGACGCCGCGATGGTGAGCGCAGTGAAGCGAAACGAGAAGAAGACCGGCGTTAAGCCAAAGAGATCCGTTAGTTCTAAGCCTTTGCTACCCGGCCGGTGGCAATTCAATGTGGTGATATTTGGGTTGCTCGTAATTAGCACGGCCGTTCTCTACGCACCCGATTTACGTTTGGGTTTTTTTGGTGTGGATGATCCGGATTACGTGGTAAAGAATCCATGGATACGTTCAATAAATGGAGAGAACATCGGGCATATTTTGAGCACTCCGTATTTTGCCAATTATTCCCCGGCTCATTTGTTCTCTTACATGTTCGACTACGCTATTGCCGGGCAAAACGCCTTCGCCTTCCATCTTTCAAGTAATATTTGGGCTGGTGTTGTTGCAGGTTTTGTTTTTCTAATTGCTCTTGCATTGATACAAAACAGGTGGGTTGCTATTGCTGCTGCCGCCCTGTTTGTGGTTCATCCCGTTCATGTAGAAGCTGTGGCCTGGATCTCGAGCCGCAAAGATCTCGTGGCGACAGCTTTCGCACTGCCTTGCTTTCTGGCCTATTTGCGTTACCGGAATAGTGGTGCCAAACGGTGGTACATAATTTCGTTACTGCTATTCTTTATCGCGGTAGCCGGGAAACTTTCTGTTGCCACTTTCTCCGCCGTTTTCTTCGCCTATGACTATTTTATCGAAAGAAGACCTGTGATGCGTGCGATCCTGGACAAAATACCTTTCCTGGTCGCGGCACTGATCATTGCATTGGCGGCAGCATCGGCGCAACCTTCAATGAGGCACACTCCGGATCCTTATGTTCTTTCTGCCGCATTGATACAAAACTTGTGGCTGCTTACCGGTTTTGGAAGTTATGTGGTTTACCGCGTGCCACCGCAGACAAACCAGGTTTTATTGGACATCGCAGGCGCCTTGTTTTTGATCGCAGCATTTGTTGCTCCATTTTTCCTCCGTAAGAAATTGCCCATGGTTGCTGTCCTAATTTACTGGATACTCTTTGCATTTATACCTGCACAGGTTCTTTCGTTTACTCATCCTGTTACCGACCGATATATGTTTTTCCCTTCAGTGGCCGCAGTTATTCTGATTGCATGGGCGTTCTTTGAGATGACCAGGAAGGTCGGGCGTTATCAGCTTGCCGCACTATCAGCGTTGACTCTGCTCATTGCCGTCCTATGGACAGTAAAAACCGTGAGTTATCTCTCAGAATGGAACGATCCCCGGTCACTATGGTATTCAGCCATGAAAAAATCATCGGATCCGACAATTCCTCAGAACTTAGGATCTTACTATGTTGGATTGGGCCGCAGCATTGGCGATTCCACTGCGACGATCTCTCAAGACGAATTGAAACGCCTGGCAAGGGCAGTATGGGTGAATGATCCTCGCTTGCCGAAATTACTTTCAGAAATATCAAACGGGCAGCGAAATGGACCCGTGACAAAGGAATTCAAGGCTCAACTGTTGTCTCTTGCCTGGGACGCATTTCAACACACCATGGAGCAGAAAGGAGATCGGGTTATGCCCGGTTTGTATTACAATAGAGGATTGGTGAGATTGGAGCAAAATGATTTAAATGGTGCAAAAAAAGAATTTCTTGCAGGTGTAAATGAGGCATCTAAGGAAACATTTGCGCCGGTGCGAAATGAACTAACTGTTTACTGTTATACCGATCTCGGTATCATTTCGTTGAGGCAATCAAATTACGAAGAATCACTTAAATGGTTTCGTCTCGCGGATCAGCAGCAAAAGAA
>VBAU01000501.1:5000-7679 GCA_005883855.1 Bacteroidota bacterium | reverse complement strand
ATTCGCGTTACTTACTAAATAAACTCGTTCGTGTCATCAGCTAAGAAATTAAAAACGTACAAGCAAAAGAAAACTGGCGATAAGATCAGTACTCATCAGAAGTCAAGCCTGGCAACAGTGAAGCCAACTAAAACGCAAGGCCGAACGTCGCGAAAAGGAAGTCAGCGACCATTGCTCACCGGATCGTGGAAACTGAATGCGGGTCTCTTCCTACTTTTTGTTGTGGCCACTCTTCTGCTGTATGCCGTTGACTTACACCTCGACTTTTTTAAAGTGGATGATCAACAGTATGTCGTCCAGAATCCCTGGATCAAGAGTGTCACTGCAGAAAACATCAATCACATTCTCACAACCCCTTACTTCGTCAATTACTCGCCTCTTCACCTGTTTTCTTACATGTTGGATTATGCGATCAACGGACTGGACCCATATACCTTCCATCTGTCAAGCAATATCTGGGCAGGTCTTGTTGCTGGCTTTGTGTTTTTGACTGCATTGGCTTTAACGAACAAGCACATCATGGCCATTTCCGCCGCCACTCTTTTCGTTTTGCATCCAGTGCACGTGGAAGCCATCACATGGATTGCAAGCAGAAAGGACCTGGTTGCAACAGCTTTTGCGTTACCAGCGCTACTGGCGTATTTGAAATATCGCCGGGCGGGGGCGTCATCCACGCCATGGTATATTTTTTCCCTGGTGCTCTTTTTGTTTGCGCTGGCGGGGAAGCTGTCGGTTGCTACATTTCCTCTCGTGTTTATTGCTCTTGACCTGTTTGTCGAAAAACGCCCGATTGTTGGTTCGCTCACTGACAAGATCCCATATTTTATCCTTGCGGGAATTATGGCGCTGATCGTAACGAAGGCACAACCTGCGACAGGAAGTCATCCAGATCCTTACATTCTTCTTTCTGCTCTTTTGCAAAACCTTTGGTTGATCACTGGTTTTGGTAAGTACGTGATCTACCGTGTCGCACCAGTTCCGCAAGGGATGGGGTTAGAGATTCTTGCCACAATGCTTTTGATATTGATATTTGTTGCTCCATTGCTTCTTCGGCGAAAGTTTCCTTTGGCTGTTGTCCTCATCTACTGGATCCTTTTTGCATTCGTGCCAACGCAAATCCTTTCTTTCGCATATCCAGTTACGGATCGCTATTTATTTTTCCCGTCTGTAGCAGCTGTTACAGTGCTTGCCTGGGCTGTCATCTCTGTCTGGGGAAAGTTTACCAGGAAATCGTTGATACCTTCTTTGGGTTTGCTGGTGGTTGTTGCTGTAATATGGGGGATCAACACAATGAGCTATTTGCATGAATGGACCGATCCTCGCTCTGTGTGGTATGGAGCTTCAAAGAAGTCATCAGATCCTCTCGTTTATTACAACCTCGGCTGGGACTATATGGATCATGCAGCACAATTTGGGTCCAAGGCAAGAAAAGCCCCTCCAACCAAAGAAGAAGCGACCCGGCTTGCCGCAAAAGTGTGGCAAGATGATCCGCGGTTGCCAGCACTGCTTTCTGAGTGGGAAAAAAATAGTCATGACGGGAACGCTGAAAAAGCGTTCGTTGCTGACTTGCGCAAGTTAGCGCATGCCGCATATGACCAGGCTCTTGCAACAAAAGGAAAGCATATCATGCCCGACCTTTTCTTTCATCGAGGCCTTCTCTATCTTGATGAAGGGAAAATGACGGAAGCGAAGGAACAGTTTATGAAAGGAATTGACGAAGCGTCGCGATCGAGTTACACCCAGGGAAGCCAGGAAGTTTTGCTGAATTGCCATTTTAATTTGGGCGTTGTTTACTGGGCCGAGCAAAATTATCCGGAAGCACTAAAATGGATGACTATGGTGCGCGATGAACGAACTCGCTTTGGCAGTAATTTGTTTCCAGACATAAACACACATATACAGCGACTGCAACAAATGATCCAGGCTACAATGCCAAAGTGAGCGGCGCGCTTCAATAGAATGAATATTTATTTGTAATTTTTTTTCTTCCTTATTACGTAAGATTGTTTTTATAGATTAAATGAGCAAACGTGGCCGCTAAGAAACAAAAGAAAATTTTGCCCAAACGACCTCAGCAAGTTGTAAAACCTTTAAAAGAAAAGGAAGAGAGCAAGGAAATAAATCAAAAAAGCCAGTACCAAAGAAGCAGTTTTGCCAGCAGGCCTCTTTTGCCCGGCACATGGCAAAGCAATGCCTTGATATTCGCATTGATCGTTGTAGCCGCCACACTGCTTTACTCGGGAGATCTTCATCTTGGTTTTTTCAATCTCGACGATCCGGGATATGTCACCAACGATCCATGGATAAAGAAAATAAATGGCGAAAACATTATTCACATCCTGACTGTTCCCTATTTCGCCAATTATTCTCCGTTTCATCTTTTGTCTTATAGTCTTGACTGGGCCATTGCGGGAAACGATCCCTTTGTCTTTCACTTGTCGAGTAACATTTGGGCGGCGATCGTTGCAGGATTTGTCTTCCTGGCAGGCCTGGCACTAACGGGCAGCAGGATAGTTGCAATCGCCGCCGCGATTTTATTTATGGTTCACCCAGCGCATGTAGAAGCAATCGTTTGGATATCCAGCCGAAAAGATCTTGTAGCCGCGGCATTTGCATTGCCTTCGCTGCTTGCGTACCTGAAATATCGCAAAGAACAAAAAGTAAATTGGTACATCATAT
>VBAU01000501.1:2642-4955 GCA_005883855.1 Bacteroidota bacterium | reverse complement strand
AAAATTATCTGTTGCCACTTTCGCGGCTGTATTTTTTGCTCATGATGTGTTTGTCGAAAAGCGACCTGTGGTGAATTCCCTTGTCGACAAGATCCCATATGTCGCGATGGCGATCATTATCGCATTTGCCGTCGCGTCAGCGCAGCCGATATCAGGCAATCGCCCCGACCCTTACGTTTATTTCATCGCCCTATGTCAAAGCTTGTGGTTGCTCACCGGCTTCGGAACCTATGTTATTTATCGCGTGCCGCCTCTTGCGACCAATATCGGATTGGAAATTCTGGCAACGATCATGTTGATTGCCATCTTCACGGCTCCTTTGCTGCTCAGGCGACGCTGGCCGCTCGTGGTGGTCTTGATTTATTGGATTTTGTTCGGATGGATCCCTGCGCAGGTGCTGTCATTTGTTCATCCTGTTACGGATCGTTACCTGTTTTTTCCATCTGCGGCCTCGACCATACTAATAGCCTGGTTACTCTGGATGGCAATAAAAAAATGGCAGACTCGAGGTATGGTCATCGGCGCCACCGTATTGTTGATCATTACGCTGTTTTGGCTGCGCACAACACTAAAATATCTTGCGGAATGGCGCGATCCGCGCTCGGTGTGGTTCGCTGCCACAAATAAATCGCCAGACGAAGAAGTTTCATATTCTATCGGGGGCCACTACCTGGATCTCGCCAGCAGGCTTGGTACAAACCCCCGCGGTTCCAGGCTTCCGGTAGATGAGGCAAGGCGCCTGGCCCGCGTTGTTTGGGAAAATGATCCGCGACTTCCCGCCCTTCTTGCTGAGTGGTCGGCGGGCAAGAAGTCAGGACCGATGGAGCTGGAATTTCAGAAATATCTTTGGTCCCTTGCATCAGCTGCTTTTGACCATGCGCTTAAAACAAAATCAGGTCGCGCTTTACCACTGCTCTACTTTCGGCGCGGAGTACTCTTAATGGATCAAGGAAAACTTGAAGAATCAAAGAAGGAACTTTTGGACGCGATAGATGAGTGCTCCCGGTTTACATTTACTGAGGTTGCCAATGAGATCTTGGTGAGCAGTCATAATGCACTCGGTGTGATCGCATTTAGGCAAGGCGATTTCCGGGAAGCATTGCGCTGGTATAAATTGGCAGAGGAAGAACAAACGCGGTTTGGAGGAAATTGGGTCCCTGATATTACCGAGCGTCGTAAAAAAATGGAGGGAACTGTTTCGCTGATGTCTGGCAATGCAACGGATCTGGAAAAGATAAGTGACCCAGATGCTGCATACACGCTAGGGATGCGCTACCTCGATCTCAGCGGCAGATTTGGAACAACCTTGCCGGCAACCGAGGCGCAACGCATTGCAAATGACGTTTGGAAAAGTAGTGCAAATTTACCTGCACTGCTTTCGGAGTTGGAGAAAAATGAGCATGGTCCAATGGAAAGAATGTTCAATGAAAATCTAAAAACTCTTGCATGGAACAGCTTCGAAGCAGCCGCGCGGTCAAAAGGAAAAAGAACGATGCCAAATTTGTTTTTCCGTCGAGGGATGTTACTTGCTGATAAAAATGATTTGAAAGGCGCGCAAAAGGAATTTTTGACGGCATTAGATGAGGCTTCTCGTGAGACCGACGTCAATATAAAGGAGGAAACTACCGTGCTCAGTCATGATGCGCTCGGTATCGTTGCGTGGAAGTCAGGTGACTTTCGAAGTGCATTCCAATGGTTTGAAGTAGTCGAAAAAGAACAAACTGAGTATGGGAAAAAATGGGTGGCCGACATTCCTTCCAAGAAGCAACAAATGCAAAACATGATCGATAAAGGTAAATGAGCCCATGTCGATTGAACTTTTCTACCATCGACCTAGTAAATGGTATTATACTAGAGACCCAAACTTTTCGCCAAATCCGCGGGAATTTGTGCGCCGTGTTGCTTTGCGAAGAGTGCATCCTTTTTTGCTGCTTCAAGATTTTTCAATCCATTGTACGAGTAAGATCTATTAAGATAGAACGTTGGATCAGGATTCATGGAGATCGCCTTGTCTATTGGCACTAACGACTCTTTGTATTTACCCGTCGCCTGGTAACAGCTACCAATCGTATTGTAGACATCCGCTGCATCCGGTTCAAACTCGAGAAATTTTTGCCAATCCCTAATGGCGTCATCGTACCGGTTCGACTTCATATAAGTTAGCGCACGGTTGCTATATGCCGGCTTAAAATCCGGTTTTATCTTTATCGCCTCGTTTGCATATTTAACTGCCGAGTCGTAGTGGCCAAGAATTGCGAACTGAGCACCCAGGTTGTCCAGCGCTTCTGGAAAATTGGGCTTCATGGAAAGTGC
>VBAU01000501.1:0-2635 GCA_005883855.1 Bacteroidota bacterium | reverse complement strand
AAATTGGGCTTCATAGAAAGTGCCTTCCTGTAATCGTCGATAGCAAGCTCAGGTTTTCTTAGGTCGAAATATACGTTGCCGCGATTGGAATAAAGCTCATAATCGTGCGTATCCAGTTGTATCGCTTTGTTGAAATATTCTATTGCGAGATCATAATTTTTTTCCTTGCGCAACAACATAGCACGGATCGCATAGGCCTTGGCACTTGGTTGCGTTTTAATTGCCTGGTCCCACAGCGTGGCACTGCTGTACCAGGTTGATGCTTGCTGCCAAGTCAAAACTGACAACACCAGGGTGATAGGAAAAACGATCCGCCATGCTTTGGAAGCATTGCTTCTGGTCAACCGATCAATGATCGAACCTGCTATGAAAGACAAACCAACGTACGGCATATACGCATAACGTTGCGCGATGACAGCACTTCCAACAGGTAAAAATTGAAGTACCAATAATAAGTTGACCAGATAAAATAAAATTCCAAATGCCAGGACCCTGTTTCGTTTGAGCGAGTAAAAAAATGCAAAAGCCAGCCCGATGAAAAAGATCGGAGCAATGTAGTATTCAACCGGCATTTTCACGTTCTGGGGCGGGAACGGGTAGAATACAGCAAGAGTAACGGGTGCTATCATTTTCACGATATACATCATGATCCCATAGAAACCGTAAAGGACCTTGTTCAAAGTGTCGATGTGTATTTTTCCAAAAGAACCGGCCTGCTGCTGCGCGAGGAATGTAGCAATACCCATCGCCAGGGACAAAACAAAAAAGGGAATTTTTTCAATCAACAGTTTTGCATTGAATTTTCTTGCGCGCAACAGGTCGATGCAAAGTATGGCCAGCGGAAATATTACCGCCGACGGTTTTGATAGCAGGGACAGAACTAAGAACAATATAGATAGCCAGTATTGCTTCCTTGAATTTGAATCGACATAATTGGTGTACATAATCAATCCTGCGATAAAAAACATTCCATACAAAACATCTTTTCTCTCGGACACCCAGGCAACCGACTCCACATGAACCGGGTGAATGCCGAACAAGATGGCCGTGGTGAATGAAATGATGGTGTTATTCTTGCTCAGCAACATGGCAAGGCGAAACACAAGGAAGCAATTGATCAAATGAAACAGCAGGTTAAACAGGTGATAAGACCATGCATCTTCACCAGAAATTAAATAATTTATGAAGAGAGTGAACATTGTGAGCGGATGAAAATTGCCCTGCATCGGGGTCGCAAGCACTGTTTTCAAATCGCCGTTTTTCAGAGCAGTGTTCTGTAATACATATTCACCATCATCCCAACTCACAAAGCCCGCACGTAAAACGGGAATAAATGCGACAAAAGTAATAGCCAATATCACAGGAATCATCCAGCGTACATCGGCAGTTGTCTTTGGTTTCGAAACACGACGTTGTGGCGGCTTCTTATCAGGCCTTCTTTTTTCCTGTATAGCCGTTTGCACTTGTTTTCGGAATTTCTTCTTATTTGCCATATCGCGGTTCAACAAAATCAGTTATGAAATTAATTTCTTTGCTAACTGCTATCATCTTAATCGACCTTTAAATTTCATGGTTGTAACGATGGTATTCGCTCCTGGATTTCTTTCAGTAATGCCCGATAATCCGAAGGAAGGGTTGTGTTTTTCCATGTCTCGTTATAATAATCGATCATCCTGCCATAAAATGCTGCGAGCAATTTCGCATCTTTTTGATTGCTTACAGTCTTATTTACATATCGCAAATATTCAAGCACAAATTTTTCGTAGGTATGCGTTCGGTTGACTTCTTCAAAAGCTTTAATCAGCTTTGGATAATCATGATCGAGTTTATGGTATTCTGCCGCCACGCCTGCCTTCATGGAATTGGCCATGTTGTATGATGGAAGTATTTGGAGTGCTCTTTCAAAATATGGATTGAGTGAATCCAAAACTGCACGCCGCCGGGCCGAGTCGGTATTTGGTGGCAATTTCATGTACACATTGTTCCAAATGTCCACAGCATAAAAGTGATTTGCTCTCGCACTATTGGGGGATATTCTCAGGGCCGCCCGATCGAGCGTGCTGATTGTTTTCCAATCCGGCAACCGAATGAGCGTAAGTATGCAAAGGGTTATTGTTGCTGTAACAAAAAAAGACACCGCCAAATTTTTTACCAACGAAGAATAGTTGAGTTTTTTGACAAGTAACCACGCGATTGCAATACAAAATCCTAAAGCGGCATGATAAATAAAACGGTCATTCATGAAAGTTCCAACGGAGATGAATAAGTTGCTCACAATGCTCAGCGTGACGAGATAAAATGCAACTGAGTAGGCCCACACGGTTTTTTTTCTCCAGCCCTTGACAAACACCACCGCCATCGCCAGGTACAATAAAACAGACAGGATGGGCCGCCAATCGTTCCAATGCATAATTGGTATTTGATACGGATAATAATCATGTGTGAGAGGATAAGGACAGATGAGTAGCTTTAGGTAAAGCAAGAGTGTGTAAAAAATAGTTGCCGTTTTCTCAGCGCTGGACATTCCGTAAAAGGGATTGTTCATGATGTTAGTCACTTCGCCGTTGCCGATTAGATGACCTATTACGCTCACGCGTATTGCCAGGTAAACGACGGTGGCAAACACAATTGGTAT
>VBAU01000507.1:2778-4429 GCA_005883855.1 Bacteroidota bacterium | reverse complement strand
AAGAAACGCTTTGTAAATGCAGCGCGTTTGAGGAAGCGGTGAATGTTTTTCCACTGATACTTGTTGCTGCCGATTGAGTATTTTTTTGTGGTGGTGGCAACGCGAGCGATTCAATTTTTTGTTTCAATCGCGCAGATGTGCCAGCGTCTGCCGGCAATTTGTTGGCTTTAAATGCCGGCAATAAATATTCCCACACCAGGTTGAGCTCCTCCTGCATATCCGGCGTTTCTGCTGTGATAGCCAATACGGCGTCATGTTCAGGGATCACGATCATGAATTGTCCAAACGCGCCATCGCCACGAAAAGCGTTATGCCTGCAACGCCACATTTGGTAACAATATCCCTGCAACCAGTCGCTGGAATCTCTTCGGGGTTGCGAGGCATTTGGATCTTGCATAATCTTCATAGTGCTTGCCTCTTCAACCCACGGCGCCGGCAAGATCCGTTTGCCATTCCATTCTCCCTTCTGCAAAAACAATTGCGCAAACTTGGCCATGTCTTCTGTTTTCAACCTCAATCCCCAGCCGCCAGTGTTTATACCTTCTATGTCCGTTTCCCAATCCATTCCCTGTATGCCGAGCGGATCGAATAATCTTGGCTTCAAATAATCTACAATTTTCTCTCCCGTGACTTTTTGCACTATAGCCGATAGCATGTATGTTCCGAGAGAATTATACAAGAACACTGATCCCGGCTCATGAACGATGGGAGTAGCAAGGAAACCCTTTCTCCAGTTGCTATATTTTGACCCCACCGTTCCGGTTGGATCCGGTTCCTGTCCATCGGACATAATCAATACGTCCTTTACCGTGAGTTGAGAAAGATATTTGCTCACTGTATCCGGTAAGTCGTGTGGGAAAAAGGAAATTACCTTATCGTTTAACGAAAGTTTTTTTTCCTGTACGGCAAAACCAACTGCTGTCGCTGTAAAACTTTTGCTGCAGGAATACATCGTGTGCCTAAGGTCAGGGCGGTAAGGATTCCACCAACCTTCAGCAATTACTTTACCATGTCTGACCAGCATAAAGCTGTGAAATTCGGTTTTACTTTTTGACGCGGCATCCAGAAATTGGATAATGTCATTCGATGATACGCCTTCAGCTTCGGGCACGCTTCGTGGCAGCATCGTTGATTTCTGCGCGGCTAGATCGCAGAAAACGAAAAGCAACAGCAGTAAGGTGAGTGACTGTTTACGCATCATGAAAATTTTATTAAGCATAATTTAAAGCTATAATAATTTATTGGGCGATGAATGTTGTTCTGTTTTCAAAGTTCGAAATTCTAATTTACGCGCCTGGTTTTCTTTGCAATAAACTAAATTTATATCTAAAGCTGTCAGTATGGAAAAAGAATCTAATGATGAAAAGGGAAACGATCGGCTACGGATATCGCTAATGCTCGCGGTTAATGACGCGCCTGCGGCTGTAGCGTGGTACCAGCGAGCCCTTGGTGCTTCTGTGTTGTGGAGCCTTGGATCAGTGGCGGGATTGGAGATCGCGGGCGCACCATTCTTTGTTGGCGAGCCCGCTAACAATGGTTGGGAGAGCCCGGAAAAACTTGGCATTACTTCAACGAGGGTGGAAGTATTTTGCGATGATCCGGATGCTTTCATTAGAAGGGGTGTGGAAGCAGGTGCTAATGGAGACTTTGA
>VBAU01000507.1:0-2724 GCA_005883855.1 Bacteroidota bacterium | reverse complement strand
AGTCGGTGATAAATCTCCATTAAGGGGGTTCCCATAAAAGATATGCCCGCCGTTTTTCACGCTGGCCACAACATGAGTTAATATGAGCAAGAAAACCGTTTACTTGTTTCAGTACGGTTGTTTAAAAATGGAATTTGGGTGGAATAAACCTATTGAACAAAACTAGAGAGAATCTCTTTGATGGTTTTGTCCCCCGATCTTGACCACAAACTATGAAGAATGAACACAAAAAAATTTATTCGTAACACACCTCATCTGCCGGTTAAAAATTTGCGAGGCACACTGGATTACTATCGCGACATGCTTGGCTTTTACGATGAATGGACTTTTGGTGAAAAGGACGGCGGCATCAGGCGGGACGAGCTGAGGTTATTGTTCGCGGAGGACAATCACTTTGCCGCCGACGTCAATAATAACGAACATCGATTGCCTCTTATGTGGTTTGTCGACAATATTGAACAGGTATTATCTGAATTCAAAGACAGAAACGTTGAACTAGCCGATGATCTCAGAGTTCATGCGCATGGTCTCAAAGAATTTGCGTTTGTTGATCTTAACGGGTATTATATACGAGTTGCCGAGCCAGTGCAAAAGGAGTGAGCTAGTTTCCCTGGGTGCCCACACGGGATTCTGGCACAGCATTGGGTGACAAAAAAAAAGAGTGACTAATATCATCCGGTTGTAAGAAATATCACAGTAACTTAATATCCTGATTGATCGCAGGTATGCAAATAAAAGATCGACATGCGAAGGAATCCAGCTTTTCAAGAGCATTACTGGCAGGATTAATTTGCGGGATCATTACGGGTGCGCTTGTTGCCTTCTACACGTTTGAATACCGGAAAATAACTGATTTTAGGGGGCTCGGTTATCTTGAACCCTTAATTATTTTTCTCGCCTTTCCTTTACTATTGGTTATTGCCGGCTTCATTTTTCTTGGGATGGTCGAGCAATTCAAGAACGGAGAGTTGCTCTTTGTTGTTCTGGCTTTGGTAGTCATGGCCGGCGTAATTGTATTTGTCCTGGTAACCAAGGAAGGACCCGTAATGTCCGGGAGCAAGGGATTGTTGTTAGGTATAACAGCAATCACAGGGTTAATCATTGCTTTTCTACTTCCATTTTTAGGTACTCATCCTAAAATCTTCATGGAAAAAGAGGAGCTTTTGGAAAGTGCTCAGTGATTATCGCCAGCGAGCTTAGGCTCTTGACAACAGTTTTATTTCGTGCAAACGCGCGCCGGGAAATTTCTGTGATAAACTCAAAAGCCCGGATTGCTTATCCGGGCTTGTTGATTCACTTATTATTCAATTGTTATTTCACCTCTCTTTTAATTACTTCCCAGCCAGATACTCCATTGGAACTTAGTTGAATAATCTTTTCAGCACTTTCAAGCGTGACGCGATATTGTGTTCCTTCCTGGTTCGTTACCTCGCAGATTTTTGTGATCCAGTAACCCTTATCAATCTTTTTTAGATCCAGTTGAAGAGAAAGCGGCAGTGAGGGAAAATAAATGTTCCGAACTACAGCCAATACTTTGCCGTCATTATCATAATAAGCGACAAGTCGCATGCTATTAAAAGTAAAATCAACCTGGACGTATGTATCATTGGTGTACCATTGTACATCAACGGCACCGGCGAATTCTTTGTTGAAAGCCTGCTGGACATGTTTGTCAATTTCTTTGTCGTGGGCCATGGCTGTGTTACCGAAAGTAATTGCCATCAGACCTAACGCTATAATCAGCTTTTTCATAACAGCTTTTTTAATTTTTTTTACTGGTATTTTCTTTTGACAACACAAAAATACCACACGGTGCAAGGGAAAAAAAGGTTTCGTCAGTGAGTTGCGCTTTTTGAGCGGTGAAATGCATATTTTGAGGTATAGAAAGATTCACATGACCCAATAACTTACACCAATGAAACAAACACAGCATTCTGTTAAAACCAGTATCGCACCCTGGTTAACTGTTCAAAACGGTGCTCAAGCAGAAGATTTTTATAAAGCTGCTTTTGGTGCCATTGAAACATATCGGCTCGAAACTCCCGATGGGGGATTGGTGGTGAGACTCTCCGTAGACGGCTCGGAATTTTGGTTAAGCAGCGGTAGTTCGGAACAGGAGGATCCAGATGTTCAGTGGCTGGTTTGCGATAACATTCGGATGATATTAACTGTCAGCAATCCCGACGTGCTTTTTAGAAATGCTTTGGCTGCTGGTGCATCCGAAGTTTTTCCGATAGGCGAAGAGCATGGATGGAGATTGGGACGATTGGTTGATCCGTTTGGCCTGCATTGGGAAATTGGCCATCCGATTTCTTAAGTGTGCGTTGCTGCAAGAGTATCGATTTGCAGCACGAGTTGGTACTTACCTAAAGGTTTCGATAAAGTTGATTATTTCGTCTTCGACGAGATCAGTGTCTGTCTCCAGGGGGTGATGGCCCGAATGAGCACATAAAACCAGTTTCTTGAACGAACATCCAAGATTTGCCATTGCGTTTTCGCCAACACCGGCAGGAACTACAAAATCGAATTGACCCCAAAGTAAAAGCGAAGGAATTTTGATCTTGTATAATTCGTTTGAATACGATGTAGAGTCGAGATCGTCGAGAAAGTTAATTCCGGCTGACGTATTATTCAAGTTGTAATAGTTGACCAACGCGTCAAACGGATCTTCTGCGAACGATAGGGAATAGTTTTGTTGTATCCCCATATAATACTCGGCCTGGT
>VBAU01000506.1:3832-4176 GCA_005883855.1 Bacteroidota bacterium | reverse complement strand
GAATCTTTAGTCTAATGAACACTCAGCAGAGCGGGGTTCTATTGCTTGTCTACTTCAAAGGTTATTGGCATCTGCAGCCAGAATATCGTCCGTTCCCCCAGAAAGGTGGCCGGTTTCCAAGGTGGCGATTCATTGAGTACCCGCACGGCTTCTTCCGCTAACTTTGGATGCACTTCTTTCTTGTTGAGTACCTCAACGTTTGAAACCTTTCCATATTCGTTGATCAAAAACTTTACCATCACTTGCTGAGACACGCTTTGTTCTCCTTTGGGTATTCGAAGATATTTTGATGCTAGCTGGCCGTTGAGATTCATCTGTAAATATTTTGTCCATCCTCCAGCCCT
>VBAU01000506.1:487-3791 GCA_005883855.1 Bacteroidota bacterium | reverse complement strand
CGCTGTCATCGACAGATGCCTGTTGCAATTTTGTGCATGTCTGCGCTAAAGAGAAACTTTTAGTGTCCTGGTATAATGCAAGGTATAAGGACGATGTTGCCGTTGCAAAAACATCATACCGGTCAATTTTATTGTTCTTATCATAATCAGCACTCATGTGGAGCGCGGGCGCGTAGTAATATCTTTTCGTCGCGTCGCCAAGTTGTATGGTCAATAAGCTGCACTCAAATCCCGCAATATTTTTTTTCTCATCCGACCTGGACACCTTGGTTACGGTTGTGGTGTCAGAAGAATAATCAATGTAGTAGATCGTGTCAACCCCATTGTACCTAAGGTAAGCTCTTTGATCTTTGGTAAGGTAGTAGGACACACTTCTCCCGGTGATCTGTTTGTAGTTTCCGTGTTTAATAAAAACAGTCACATCACTTCCAAGGCCGATGGCATTTTTTAATGCTCGCTCGCTGATGATATCGGTTTTTGATCTCAAATCTGTTTTATACGATATGATCCCCTCAAAATCTTTTTGCTGCGCATGGGTGATCGCAAAAGAAATATTTGTTAAGAAAAAAATGATAATGGTTGTTTTCATTTGGGGAAATTGTTTGAAAAGATCAGTCTTTTTTGTGAAAGGTAAAAACATATAAAAGTGAAGAAAGGCCAACAGCGAATCAATAAAAAATGGGGACGTTTTTGAATGAACCGTTCTTGATCGTTACTGAACTGGCTGCACCCCAAATATTATTAACTTGTGGGGTAAGCACCCCGGAGAAATTCCCACTTATATGTCCAGCCTCATATGTTGTGACATTAAAGTTCATCTTATCCATTGGATAATATACAAAGTTGGGCCCATGGAAATCCGTAACATAAATGCCCCCCGAATTTGTCGGGTAATTGTAACTGCCCACCTTTAAACTATCTGTAAAAAAGTTAAAAGTAAATTCTCCAAAATCAGTTATAGCACTGAGATTATAGTAGCCATTTAATTTGACGCATTCCAGCGTGTGAAAATTAGATGCCTGGTTGTCAGCATCATCAACGGATACATTCACCAAATTCCCATTGATCTCATAGCTCAATGTAGCAGTTATCTTCGTGTGCTTGCTCGTACCGAGCATAGCATCCGGAATGGATTGTTTTAAGCACGAAGACAAGAGAATGGGAATTGCCGTAGCTATCAAATAAAATTTCATGATCATTATAAGGTACTTTTTGGGTTAGTCTGAATCTCTTTTTCTGAAGAAAATAAATCTTGATATTCCCAGGCCTACGAAATTGTTGGAACCGCCATGAGCAATCACCGTTTCATAACGAAGATTTAGGTCAAAGGGTGCACGCCCGATTGTGAACAGGTAGCCTGCTCCAGCCGCGAAAACTACTCCATGATAGTGTAAGTTTAAGGTGTTGTCATTCTCATCGGGCAGCGAGGTCACGCCTACCAGGTTGAAGCCAACCTGTGGCTCAACATACAATCCCTGACCCGTTTTATTCAATGTATACCTGTATCCAGCTTTTAATGGGCACATTATTGTTCCGTAATCACCTCCAGACCCCTTCATGAAAAAAATATCAGCGCCTAATTCGAGTGTAACATCAGCGGCCTCTGAAACGGGAACTCCGCCTTTGATAAATGCGCCAAAACCAATTGCATAATCCTTCGTATTATTTCCTACCAACTTCACCACACTTATTTGCGCATTTGCCTGCATTACTAACAAAGCCAGGATGGTCGCTGCAAGGATTGTTTTTCCCATAAAACATGCACTTTGAATGACTCAAATATAATTCCTGGATAGTGTTATTGCAAGTTTTTTCTGATTTCGACTTTACAAGCGCGCCGTTGTTCTACCACTACTTGGAGGAAGATGAACGACTACAATATGCTAACGGTGTCTCGTTAATTTAAGTTTTCTCCGGCGATGAAACTCATCCAGAAAGCAAAGCTCTGCGATTCTTCGTCTACTCCGCGCCTCCGTGGTCGTCATCCTGAGCTTGGCGAAGGATCCACCACAGAGACACGGAGGGCACATAGCGACACGGAGGCTTGGCTCACAGGAAGGGTCTCCATTTCCTTCGACGATGAGTTTTTCCAACATACTTTAAAACGATCAGACTGTCGCCAAGGACGAGAGCTCAAAGCTCACCGCTCACAGCTCGCAGCTTCCCTCTTAAATATTCTTTTCTTTTAAGCGGGTGGAAATTTCTTCTCTATATGAATTACCAATGGGAATATCGGCGTTCCCTACTTTTACATAGTTGCCTTCGAAGAATTTTATTTTGCTTCGTGAGATGATAAAGCTTTTATGCACCCGTATAAATTGAACAAATGGTAATTCATCCTGCAAACTTTTTAAAGTGTCATTCACGATATACTGTCCGTTCTCCGTCATTACTTTTATGTAATCGCCTGCAGCTTCAATGTATAAAATCTCATCCAGGTTTACTTTATGTACTTTTTTGTCAGCTTTTAAGAAAATGAAAGAAGGGGTCGCCTGTTCGGCAACTTCCTTTTTATTCAATTGTTGAACGGCTTTATTGGCAGCTTTAAGAAACCGTTCAAATGAAAAAGGTTTTAACAAATAATCAATGGCATCGAGTTCAAAACCCTGCACAGCATACTCGGGATATGCGGTTGTAAAAATCACCAATGACTGGTGCGGTAATGTTTTAAGGAAGCTTATACCCGAAAGTTTCGGAAGATTAATATCAAGAAATCGACATCCTGGCGAAGTAAAACTTTCTGCGCTTCCTCGGCATTATTGCAAATAGCCGCCAGCTCCAATGCCGGATGATCTTCTATGTATTTCTTCAAAATGTTTTGCGCAAGCGGTTCATCTTCGATTATAGCACACTGAATAACGCTGGTCATAACTGCAATTGAAGGTGTACCAAAAAAGTTTGATCGCTGTTTTCAATCAGGAGTTTATGTCTTTGCGGATAGATCAACTCCAATCTTCGTTTGACATTATCCAATCCAAGCCCACCCTGATCGTCTTTACCTGTTTTATCAACCACTCCTTTATTATTTTCAACACGAAAATTAATCGTATTTTGAGCGGTGATCAATTTTATTTTGATAAAAGCGCTACCCGTACTTCCTTTTGCCCCATGTTTGAAAGCATTCTCCACAAATGTGATCAATAATAAAGGCGCGATTTTTTGTTCCCCTGGATGTTCCTCCATCTCCGTTGTTATCTCAAGTTTTTCATCCGACCTGATCTCTTGCAAAGAAATATAATCGTTTAGCACGTGTATCTCTTTTGACAAGGGAACAAGATGCTCCCTGGATTCATATAAAAAATAA
>VBAU01000506.1:0-383 GCA_005883855.1 Bacteroidota bacterium | reverse complement strand
TGAACTCGTTGTTTATCTGTTTCCAATAGTTGTCTCTGGAGACGGTTGACAACAAACCACGATTTGGATAATTTCAGCAGGGTGGTAGCACAAATAAAAACGAAAAAAAACAATGCGATCTCCCACCATTTATAATAGGAAATAAAAAAGAACCCAGGAAAGAGTTTTACAGACCAGTGGTCGAACAACCGGATATTGATCCAGATGAAAAATGCGGTAACCAGGAGTAATGCAATAACATAAACGATTAGTGATTTTTTCCTGCCCAGTTTAGCTAACAGCCAATAAAGATGCAGGTAAACAACGGGTAATATGGTCGCAAGAAAAAGTGCAGTATAAACGTAATCGACCCTGGCGGGCGGACTGGTGATGCTGAACATTTT
>VBAU01000140.1:15445-25571 GCA_005883855.1 Bacteroidota bacterium | reverse complement strand
TGCACGCCCTCCGAAAAGTGCATTTCCCCATTCTGCCAGGTCTGCTGCATTGGAAATAATTCCGCCACCTGTAAACTCAAGAGATCCAATCGCCGTAAATGGAAATGCAGAAATATTAGTATAAGCATCTGGAAAAGTTGGCTGACCCGTGAACTGAAAAATAGGATTGAATGCACTGATATTATCATGAGGGGCTGCCAGTGTGCTACCCGGTGGTAATGCTTCTCTTATATCCAGGTACATCGAACTAAGTCCCAATCGCGTAAAAAATCTCTCTCGATAGAGTTGTTGAACAGGTCTGCCTGTTGCAGTTTCAATGATAGCTCCCAATATGATGTAATTCGTACTGGAATAGCGTCGCTCTGCTCCGGGTTGACTGATCTGGTGAACAAACGTCAACATTTCAAAAGGTGTCCACACATGCGTAGGTTGAAAAGCGACCGCAATTTGTAGATTTATTTCATCTGTATAATCTGAATATCCACTTTCGTGAACAAGCAATTGACGAATCGTTACTGAGCTATTCAAGTTTGAATTGACCAGGTTCAACGGAAGATATTTGCCAACCGGATCGTCAAGACTGAAGGCGCCCTCTTTTGCGAGTTCCAGTACCAGGGCGGCAGTAAATGTTTTGGTTACACTGTAGATGTGCGAAAGTGTTGCGGTGGTAAAAGCTGTTCCACCCTGCAAGAGATTATTTTCTGCATCTACATTTCTGGCTGCATAACCTGTTGTTCCCTGCCAAAAAGCAAGACCATCTACTTTAACAGCAGCCGATATTCCGCCGACAAATGGATGACTAGGGTCATTTTGAAACTTTTCAATTGCCTGCTGTAATTTCTTTTGGCTCTCAGGGGAGAAACCCTGTGCATTTGCTGATACAAAACCCGCTACAACGAAAATGAATTGCAGCCCTGGCGTTCTAATCAGGTTGTAAAAAAACTTTTTCATAAAATTCTTTGTTTTAGAGTGAATAAATATTTGAATGATAAAATTGTTGGGTAAGGGTTTAAGAAACAGTCTTCCTAAGTACAAATCGGTGATAAACCAGTTCGCCATTCGAAAGTGACGCGTGAATCTGCGAGCCCTTCACGCCAGCGAACTCTTTAAAAAGTTTCTGAAACTTCTTTGGTACAAGCTGTTTGATGCGCTTCATCTTTGTGGCTTCTTCTTCACCGATAGCTCTAACTACATTTTCCGTTATCGCTTCCTCTTCGATCAGCTCAAGGCCTGAGTTGACAAGGTTTCTGCGTAGTGTGATCATGCCGTCGGGGCTGCGTAAATCGGTGCACAGAAAATATCCGCCGATGCAAAGCACCCGTTTCACTTCAGATAGAAATGTTGGCACTGATCCATAGGCGTGGCAAGATTCTACATTGATGATGACATCAAAGTATTCGTCTTCAAAGGGAAGATTCTCCGCGTTTCCTTGTTTGTAATAAAGCCCTTTTTGCCGATGCGTTTGTTTGGAAAAATGCACCGCATTTATTGCAATGTCCAGGCCCGTGACTTTCCTGGGGTTAAAATATCTTTTGATGTAATTGCAACCTCCGCCCCGGCCGCTTCCAATCTCCAGCACATCCATCCCTTCGATTTTCACCTTACTGGCGAGATAATGATATAAGTAAATCGCATATCGATTGATCTCATCCTCCGGGTTTAGTTTTAATTTTTTCTCGTGCTCGAAAGGAGAATATCCGTAGTTCATGAAATGCCATTCCCTGTGATCAAATCTTCTTGCAAGCCATTCGTAAATGGGCTTCCACATGATCCTCCGAAAAAGTGGATAGTCCGTCAGGCCTAAAAATATTTTGGCGATCATAGTATTATTTTTAAGTGAAAGAGGTTGCTTATGATTTTTCGGTTTCTGCTGAAGAATTGTTATACATGTGTTGTATCATTTTTGTCTTTCGAAAGAGGACAGACCAGGTATTGTGACATCAAGAGTGAACTGTCTCTAGGTTACGACTTCAGAAGATTGGGTCTAAGCCTTTTGAGATTCTTGTCCAATCTTTCTTTACTCTTTTCTCTGTCTAGGTAGGTTACCGCTTTTACATGTATGGCTCCTGTCCGAGTCAATGAAAGGGTATTGGTCGTTTGAAGTGAGTTGGTCCCTGAAGAATAAGAATGCCATATTCCCATGTGTTCCCACACTGGCCTGTACACCTCATCTTTAAATCTTTTCTGCAATGGGTATCCAGCTAGCGCGTAAGCGTGTTTTTTAAATATTCCTGGTTTTGTCATCACCCAGCCTTCTGTACCATAAATGGTAGCATTGGGCAAAACATTGGCTAACCCAATCATCAATGAATCTCCATTCATTCTTGATGCAGGAGCGCCATTGTGAGCTGGTTTTTCATAAGTGGCTCCGCTGTAACAAGAACCTATGGCCACTTGTGTATATTCATCGCAGAATGGCGCGAGGGCTCTAAGTTGCGCGGTGTGCACAGTATCTTTAATTGTCTTATAACTGAATTCGTCTGTACCCAGGATGAACGATGAGTAGCCATTGGCATAGCGGCCGTGTGTGTCAAACCACAGGCTACCAATCATTGCATTCTTCTTTCGTAGATGCTGCTCCATTTTCTGCCTTACTTCTTTGGAAGACGTGGCAACGATCGCAACGAAGTCATGATGACGGCTCAGCCCTTGTTTTCTGGCCCTTATAATCACCAGGAGGCTGAACAGGTCAAATGTCTTTGGTTTGTTTGCGATGTAAAAGTTGAGCCTCCGTTGATTCGGTCTGCTGTTTGGATCACAAGTTTGAATGGTGTCGCGTTGGGTTATGGAAGCGGCGGGTGTACCCTGCGAAAAAATGGTGGTGGTTTGTGCCAAACTACTTAACAATAAAACCAGGTGGTTCGCTTTCATGATTGTCGGTTTTGTTTCATCACAAACCTAGACACCAGACGAAGCGATTCATAACGGGTAAATACTGCCCATTTTTTTGCATCATCAATAATTCATAATTCGGATGAATACCCGAAAAGTGGTACTAATATTTGTTTGGCTTTTTGATTTTGTTAACTGACAATGATCAATAATCCGTAAACAATGATCATTTACTTACGGGAAATCCGTAATTTCCATTGCATGAACGCCACCGACCTCCAACAACAGCTCTTCAATCACATCAAGGCCTCGCAGCCGCCTCACATATCACTTGCGGACGAGCTATGCGACCTGCTAGATATTAGTTATGACAGCGCTTACAGGCGAATAAGAGGCGAGAAACCACTTAGCTTGTCTGAACTAAAACTTGTCTGCGAGAAATTTAATCTAGGGCTTGACCAGGTACTTCAATTAAACAGTGACACAGTAGTCTTTAGAAGCAATGATATACACGAGGAAGTACGAGACCTGAAACTTTACCTGGAGGGTTTGTTGCAGCAGGTTACATACTTCAATCAATTTGAACAAAGGCGAATGTACCTGCTCGCAATCGTTCCTGAAATTGCTGCTTTTAAATGTTTTTTCTGGATGAAACACATTTTGCAGGATCCAAAACTATCAGGGACCAAATTTTCGAATAAGGTTATCTTATTTCCTGAAATTCTCGAGCTGACAAAGAAATTAACAAAAGAATACGCTCAGATAGATTCGGTGGAGTTATGGAATGAAGAAACGGTGAGAAGCACGCTAAGGCAAATCCGATACTACCGCGACGCAGGGCTGTTCGAGACCAAAGAAGATGCCGACATTATTTACCATGCCTTCAACGAATTGCTCGATCATATTCAAAATATGGCCGAGCAAGGAGCAAAATTTATGAAGGGAGAAAGTGATCTTTTGAAGAGGGGATCTTTTCAGCTATTTGTAAATGAATTAATCCTTGGCAACAACACATACATTTTGCAGTTGAACGGAAAGACGACGACATTTATTAATTATGCCGTTCTAAAATACATTTCAACACAGGACGTAAGATTCTGCGATAACATCTTCAGGTCGTTTCAGAATCTTGTCAGCCGGTCAACCCTGATAAGCAATGTAGGCGAAAAGGATCGAAATGCCTTTTTTAACCTGCTTCGCGCAGAAGCGAAAAAATTACAAATCCAGTAAAGTATATTGCAGCCTTCTCTTAATAACGATCAAATTCAAATTAATGAATCTCCTTAAGACCGAATGGCTGAAAATAAAAAAATATCCGGCTTTCTGGGCAATCATAGGCATCACCGCGCTGTCTTATCCCGGCATCAACTTTATCTCGTATAGCGGCTACCAAAATGTGATACATAAAAAAGGGCAGGGTGCTCAAATCGCAAAAATTCTTTTGGGAAATCCGTTTACTTTTCCAGAGGTGTGGCACACCGTAGCGTATTTTTCTTCCTTGTTTGTGTTCATCCCGTCTGTGGTTGTCATCATGCTCATCACCAACGAATACAGTTATAAAACCAACAGACAAAACATCATTGACGGCTGGAGCCGCAACCAGTTCATGGTTAGTAAATTGATTGATGTGCTGATCGTGACGCTGCTGATCTCGGTGCTATGTTTCATTGTGTCCAATATCATCGGCATCATTAACATCGATGTCTCGAATGTCAACAGATGGAGACTGAGTTATTATGCCGGGCTGTTTACCCTCCAAACGTTCGCACAATTATCTCTTGCCTTCCTGGTCGGCTTCCTGGTTCGAAGGGCTTTTATCGCGCTGGGGATATTCATTTTTTACTTCATTGTCCTGGAGAATATTGCCATTGGCATTCTGAGATACTATAATTATGACTTTAGGAGGTTTTTACCACTTGCCATATCAAACCGTTTGATTCCTGCACCGGTATTTTTTGCGAAATTTGACGAAGCTGCTTATAATAAAGCATTGACGAATATCACTCCGCACATTCTCTACACCATCATTCTTACCGCCGCAGTATGGTTGATTTGTTTTAGAGTCAACAATAAGAGGGATCTTTAGAAAACATTTTTAGATTATGAAAAAGATATCGAGGATAGTTTTGTTCTTCGCGCTATTGATTTGCTCGTTAGTTGGGACGGGTCAAAATCTTTCAACAACCATCAAAGTACAAGCGATGGATATGGGGTCCGCATTCATGAAAAATGATTTTGCGACATTTTCAAAGTACATGCATCCAAGCATCATTTCCTTCGCCGGCGGCAGGGAGAAGATGAAGAGCAAAATGGATTCGGCCGCTACTACAATGAAGAACTTTGGAATTACCTTCAAACGATATTGGATAGGCAGTCCGGGCGAAATAATCAATTATAAGGATCAACTTCAGTCAGTGCTGCCCATCAGCACCACAATCAAAACGCCGCTGGGTGAACTCATTGCCGAAACCTCGATGATCGTCATTTCAACGGATAACGGAAAGAATTGGTACTTCATAGATACGAATGTGTACAAGGTGGACAAGTTGAAAAATGTTTTGCCGGATATTAGCCCTAAACTTATTATACCGCCACAAAAGCAGCCGAAGTTTATTCCGGAGAAAGCGGAGTGATGTTCAAAGACTGACTAGTCAACTTCAACCGGCATCTCTACATCCTTCATGAACTCCTGCAGATTCTCCAATGATTTGGTGAAGTTTTGTTCAGTCTTCTTTTTCATAGTCAGCCCAAATATGGCTTGTAATATCGGGTTCTTCTTTAAATAGAAATCGAACGTGAGTCTCGTCCTGGTTTCGCTAATTTTTTCAAATATGAAATAAATAGAAGCTCTTCTTTTCTCGTCGGTTTCTGCGTAAACAATTTTTTCGGCGCTGTAGGAAAAACTGCTGCTGAACATAATTACCTGCCCGTTTTTTAAAACACATCGGTGTTTTGTGCCAACGCGTGGGAGGTAATGGCTCACTTCGTCTATTTGTTTCACACCTTCCTGCCAGAGGTGCCGGAATTCAAAATGTCCTGCTCCGTAAAACAGAGTGTTAATGTCTATGTCAAATTCTTTCGAGACAGAAATCATTTTTTTCTTTTCTTTTATTCCCAGGTCAATCAGCGGCTCCGCTTTGATCTCATGTCTCAGGGGAGTTAACTGAGTGTATTGAAAAGAAATTTCCCCCGCGTCCGTTTGCTTGGTGCTGCCGGCCCAGGTCATCCACTCCTTGATGCCTTCGGGCGGTTGATTCTGCAAGACATTGTTTGTAACCAGCCAATATTCATGTTGTGGGATTTCATTTTTCATAAGTTGGTGAGCAACGATAACATCCCTGCCGAGGAGCTTATTGAAATGCTTCACATTGTAACCGGTAAACTCGCCATAATGCGTGACCACCTTGAGCGTAAGATCGATTGCCGATCTGCAGGCCTTACACTGGCACAAGCGCCGGTATTCATAGCCACCGATGTGGCGGTGGAACTCGCAAAACATTTTTTCGACCTGGGAATAGAGCGTATTTAGATCCGGCCGCTCACCATATTTGTAAAACAGCACGGCATCGCCTTCTATCTCCGAAATCTCGAGCCCAATGGAGTTGGCATTAATTAAGATCTCCAGCAATTCTTCGATAATGTGACGACTATGATCTATTTCCATTTCCGTCACAAAACGCGTAAAGCCGCTGATGTCAGGAATGAAAAGCAATCCTTTATTCTCCATCTTTTTCTTTTAAAGTTATTATCAAAAAAGATGCGGATGTCTACATTAATGTTTTATTCAAATGTTTTAATGCAGCGTTTGATTCCGCAACACACTTAATGAACTTTAAGTTATTCTGATTTTTTGCCTGCAGATTCTTTAATGATATTATCATAAACGTCGCGAGCCTTGTTATAGGTCGCCTCCGCGGCCGCGCGTTCCTCCGGACGAATGTTGGCTTGCTTCATTTTCCAGCATTGATCTACAGATTCCCGGCACCATTGCGCGCTTTGCAGAATTCGAATTGGTTTTCCATCAACAACGACAAAGACAGGATTTGTGTGGGAACTCGGATATATTCTTAGCGCAATCCAGCTGGATTGCTTGATGGGATATTCAAACGTTATGTTTTGCCACCTTCCATCTGCAATTAATTCTGTTGTATCGACGGCTATTCCATTTACGATAAGCTCCACCAGGACGTTTCTTGTTTTACCAACCCGAGAACGTTCAATGTTCCAGTATGGTTGTTGGTCTTGTGCACGGTGAGCAATAGAAGCGCCTTCTTCAGTTTGACTTTGCGAAAGAAACGCAGCCGCCTTTGCACTGACCTTTACTATTTGGGGAGCCGATAAGGTTAATTCGCTTGTCCTGGTGCCTGCTTGCAATCCATTGACTGAAAAATCTATGATATGTGATGACCCATCTGACACATAACAATGACCTTCTTTGATCGCGGAGACGTAAGCGTCATAATTAAGTGCGCGATCAGTTTTAAAATAGCTACGGGCAATTCCAACGCGTTCGTCGAAGATGCACGGAAAGTCTGTTTCTGCACTTAGCCGGGTTCTAAAACCACAATTGAGAGTGTGATACCACATATTCAACTCCCAACGCGGTGGCGTATCACCCGCGCTGAAAAAGTCAACTACGTTTTGTGTAACAGTAACGATGTATTCGTTGGCACCAATTCCATCCATTTTTGGTACGATATAGTTGGGTAGTTCTTTCGTTGGTTGCAAAGGAGCTAACCCCCAGCCTGAATGCGCATAACCTGTTATGGCGCCCTGCGACTTCGCCCAGGTTAAAACCGGAAGAGTCCAGCTAGGCCAATCTTCAATTTGTTTTGTGCCAGGGTAATCATCTTCTTTGAGTCGCAACAACACAATGTGTCCAGCATGAGAAGAAGGAAAGCCAGACACCTCCACATCATAACGCATGATATTTTTGCGCGTCGACAAAGGATCTTCTTTTCCTGTAAAGAATTCTTTTTGATGATACCAACCGGGACCCCAGGAAAGAACGGCAGCTACGTTTAGATCTTCTCCCAGTATCTGTCGCCACATGTCGGGGGGCCTCACACCCTCTTCGGGACTTTCATAATGACTGCATCCCGCAGCGTGCACGTGGTGGTCGGCGCTGTACCAACCCAATTGACTCATGTTGATCCATCTTTTTAAACGAAATATTTGTTCGACTGAATCTACACCTTCGGGTACCACAATTTCCCTGGATTGTGTGATGTATTCCGGCCCCCTGGTAAACGACACATTGTATTTTCCGGGAGGAAGTAAAACATGTTCGCCATCCGAACGGTAAACCTGGGACTGAAAGAAAAAATCTGGATACTCATCAATGGAGGCGATACGCCGGGAGGGTAGAGGGTAAATGCCCGTGAGTTCTTTTGAGGGAATTTGTTTACCTCCCACAACGAGATTCATATAATTTTTTTCTGCGAGAGCTAAGCGGTAATCGGTACTGCTGTCAATTCGAAATCGTTCGATGCCATCTGTGATTGTGAATGAAGCCATTGTTGGTGAACCGTCATCGTCCTTCACGCGCAAGACAACTTTCACAGCCTTTCTTATGTTGAATAAGATGTTAATCGTATTTCGGAAGCCAATATCCTGTGTGCCCTGGCCAATATTAAAACCCACTTCTACTTCTCGCTGGCCAGCATCCTTACTGTAGATCTGCAAGACTGCGTACTCTAAATCAAGCCCTGAAAGATTTTGCATTAAGGGCCGACCGATGTACATCTGCATTTCAAGGAACCGATTTGCAACTTGTCCTTCGGTGAGTCGATTTTTTTCGAGCGCTCTTGCCTGGGAACTGGAAACATGGAGTGCCGGCGCCGCGTTCGCACTTTCGACCTGGAGTTCAGCTGTCACGCCAGCGCCGTTGTGCACTTTAATTAAAAAGCTTGTCCAACCATCCTCGGTTAGTTTTGTATTCGCGGGACCTCGCAGTACTTTGACCCTTGTTTCGGGGTTGATGTCTACCATTGCGAGACAGTATGGATCAAGAATAGTCTGAATTAGTTTTGACGTTTCTTCCGAGAGGGGTTTATCTTTTAATTGCTTGAGACGACCGGCATCTTCTTTTGACAATGAACTTCCCAGGAATGCTAAAGCTTCATTTAGACGCAGAGCCTGGGCGAGCAGCGGTTGTGGTGTTACATTATCAACCACGGGTAATGGTGTCGTCTGCATTCCCTCGTGCTGAGCAAACGAGATTACTTGCAGGCACAGAACCATTGATAGGAAAAGGAAACTTTTTTTTTCTTTCACGACTGCCGTGATTTAGCGCGATGAGTAAGTTACTTATTCTCTTTTTAAGGTACGACTTTTACACGTTGCCGGTCAATTTTTAAACTGTCCGCGCATGTTGCATGGATGCACTTTGCTCAAAACCTATTTCTTCTTGAATACAATCTTTGATTGGCTGAATTTGTAGGCGGACTCAAGAAAAGCGACATAATTGGGCCATGCCTCTTTCTTGTCAAAATTTCTCTTGTATATTTTTTTTGAACTTATTAAGAGTCGGTCATTTTCCAGCTTTGCAGTAGAAATAAATGAGCCGCTTTCATTGTCAATGGTCATATCCAGATCCTGTAAACCTTCTACAGAGTATCCCGCGGGAATAGAAATGCTGATGTTATTTTCGATGGTTCTTGCGTGGGGTATCCAGATATCAACTTGCCGCCCCGCCAATTCACTTGGTTCGAGTTTGATCTGATCACCTATCAGTTTGCCCACTTCAAAAATATAATTCCTGCCAGCTTTGCTCAATAATTTCTTAAGAGTAAATTTTTCCTTGAATTGTAACATCGCGGTATCACCGTAGCGGCCATCTTTCAAGAGCTCAAAATCTTCGTATTTGCCAACATCAAGGTCTTCTTTCAAACTCTTTTCGAAGATATCTTTCCTCTCACGAATATGCTCGTCCTTGTCTGGATCGTCATACTTCGTATTATCGCCGGAATCAACAATTGCTTCACTACCCGCCTTTTTTCTTTTGCCTTTATCAATCGTTGGGTCCACATGATATTTTGCAAAATCGTAATTCAGGTAACTCCTATCGAGGTTGGCACTGCCAATCAGCGATGTTTTTTCATGGCCTAAGTATGAGCTTATTCTTTCTGCCCTTGCGATATCCATCCCGTCGGTAAAACTGATCGAGTAATCTTGTTTTTGCAGATTATCATTAAAAGTTGTGGCGGGGATAGTTGCGCGATAATAGCGATTAGCCTCATCGTATGCGATACTATATCCTTCTGCACCTTCGAGATATTGATACGGCGTGCCA
>VBAU01000140.1:14779-15383 GCA_005883855.1 Bacteroidota bacterium | reverse complement strand
GGTAATAGTACCTGCGTTTGCTTTTCACCTTCACTACAAAATCCAGTTCATCCATAAAAATGGCATCACGCCAGGCACCGAGCGACCGCGGGACATAGACTTGCAACTCCGCAGATACGTTTTGTGCCGCCAGCGTTAATCGTAAAGCTGTCGCGAAGGTCACGCCGCTGATTCGTACCTCGTCCTCCCGCTCGTCTTTTTCAGGGCCCGACTTTTTTTCCTGCGCCAGGATCTTTTTGTAAAGCTTTTTTCCAGTCAGGTATTTTTCAACATCGGAGTGTACAGGGCCTTTGTAATACATTTCAAGGAATACTTTTCGCAAACAGTAATAGCATTCACGGATTATATCGTCATCGGTTTTTACAGCACCTTCTTCTTTTTTCTTGTTGATGTATTGGGTCGTGTAACCTACAAGACTGGTAACGGTGGGTGTGACATATGCAGCGGCCCCGGCGTATCTTTTATAGACGTCGTCCGGATTGAGACCCGCTCTGTCAACCGTTGCTTCTCCTAAACCTTTCGAGGAATGATCATTGTCCGCTAATAAGATGACACGGAACTTTACACTTGGCGTCGTTCTCAATTCATAGTTCCATCTCACGTC
>VBAU01000140.1:8848-14729 GCA_005883855.1 Bacteroidota bacterium | reverse complement strand
TTCTTTGTCAACATATACCGACGCTTTCGGGTCGAAACGAAGGTTAGGAGCGCCGTAATAATTTCGGTATTGGACCTTCATACCAGTCACCATTGTGAACCGGTACTGCTGGTAGATAGTGGGATAGTTATTCGCCAACGAAAATATAAACGGCTTGAATCCGACCCCGTCTATTTTCATATCCCAATTAATTGTTGACTTCAGGGTATAATCGATAATGTCCCCGACTTCGAGATCAGGAATGGCAATTTTCTGTGACTTAATATCGAGGCTAAAAAAGATCGGTTTGTAAATCGGATCTATTTCTTTGTCATCTTCGACAGCCGTTTTCATATCCACTGTCTCTTCTTTACCACTTGCCTTGATGATCTTGTATTCGGCGTTTCCATCTTTTCCCATCGTCACATAATTGAACGTAGAAAATTTTTCGAGTGCGTTTTTATCCTGGAGCTTGATGCGTTTATGTATATACTCATTTATGCGAACGACAGTTGAATAGTTTCTGCCTGAAGCAAGACGCGCAAACAAATATTCAGTCTTCTGAGCAATGATAACGGCGCTTTCATTTTTCCATTTGTCTGGTACTGTGGTGACCTTAAATTCGTTTTCAATATTAGCTCCTAGTTGTGGCGCCTGTGAGAAGGTTTTTAAAGTGAACAGTGGAACGCAAAAGACTAAAAATGCGAATTTATTCATTGAGCGCTATTAATAATAGTTATTGACCATTCACCAGACTCATTTGGTAAGAACCACCTGGTCGTTGTAAAATTTATTGATGTCCTTGACGAAGTTATTCCAGTCCGAAAATTCTGATTTCCGAATGATCGGCTTATTGATGACGATGGTCTTGGTGTAAACAATTGTCTTTCCCTTGTTGACATAACTTCCTTCAAAGGAGTAATCGTTATCAATCTTTTTGAATGAGGATGGAACCGATTCAACCTTATAACCGTCAGGAACTGTTAACTCAGTTTGGGCGGTGATAAAATATTTATGATCGAATTCATAATCGTTCTTCCGGTCGTTGTCAAACTCCAGGGCTGAGAATTCTCTGTCCCAATCCATTATTACATAGATCTCATTGCCAGCCTTGGTGACCTCATTATTGGCTTTAAAGTCATAGCTGACTTGCAGAGGCTTTTGTCGGTCGCTGAAGTCTGGCATTTTGATGTTGGACAATTCTATATTTCCGTTATCCTTTCGCAGGAATGCAGACAAAGCTTCGGTTTTATCTTCACTCCGCGTGGAAGCAAAGGCCATTTGGGTGTTGATCTTCGCCTCTCCATTGTATTCGACATCTGCGCTTCCTTTGATTGCATCTCCGTCAATACTCATTTTCGTCGCCTGTTTTGTTTTGTTCCGATCGGCCGGAAAAACTGGAATGCGATCGAGCATATAGTTATTACCGTCTTCAATTAAGACCTGTTTTCCCTGCAGGCGCTGCGCGTAATCATTTAGAGCAATATATTCTTCTGTGCCATCTAAGAAATATTTCTTTCCATTTAAGATCACTGTGCAGATCATATGATTGTCCACGGACAACGAGGGCAGCGAATAATCATACGGAAGATCAGATGTGCCAATCCACGTAAGCCTTGCGTCGTAACCGGCGAGCTTCAACATTTCCTTCAGCAGGTTAGCCTTGCCCTTACAATCACCATATTTCTTCGTTAAGACATTCTGCGCGGCATCGGGCCTGAAGCCCATGATTCCATTCTCAAAAGCGATATACCGGATATTATCCTGCACCCAATAAAATATGGCTTCAATTTTTTCGACGTCCGTTTTCTTTCCATTCGTTAATGCAGCCACTTGTTGCTTTAATTCCAAAGGTTGGTTGCCAATGCTGTCGCACACGGTGCGGTACCATGAGTACAAATCCTTCACTGATTCAAACAAAATCTTTCGCTGGCCATTTTCAGTGTAGGCTTTGTTTACACAAATTACGTGCGGATAACTCAGCGCGTGATTGGGGGAGTGTTCTTCCTCCTGGTACGCTGCGGCGTTTTTAAGGTGAAAACTGATCCTGGTGACATCATTGTCTTTCGTTGTTGTTTTTTCTATACCAGCACCCTGGAAATTAAATTCCCGAAGGTCAAACTCCATCCATGAAGGGATATCGAACTCAATAGTTTCGTCGACAATTGGAATGCTCTTATTAAAATAAAACGAGGTGAGATATTTTATATCCTTGTAAATCTCCTGGTAAGTGTAGCTGCAGCTTTTGCCTCTTTCCCCCAACGGAAATCTTACTACACAAAGTTTTGTATCGTCATGGAAAATATCTTCCTGGCTATATGAGCCGCATTGTTTTTGAATCGCGATTTCCTTGCCGTTTGCGTTTATGGCTCTAATGTTATCAATAGAAATTTGCTGATTATAGAACAGGCCATCCTCATATTTGATATAGTCTTTGACAGGGACGAGGGTGATCTGTGTCGTTACGGTCGCCTTCACATTTCCTTCGCCCGGCGCAGGATTTTGATTCAGGAAAAAGTTCACAACTTCTTTATGCTGGTAAGCAATTACATCCTCTTTGGGAAATTGGTTCTTTAGAGAGCTTACTTTGTCTGCGTAATCAGCTTGTCCCCTCGAAAAAAGAAAAGAAAAAAATATTACACTGGTAAAAATAGGGGACAGGATAAGGCGGCGGTCCATAATATTCAATTTGCTCGCAGACTAAATTATCAAAGTTTTGTCAACAGGAGAGGAGCCCCTATAAATTCTTGACAAGAATTAATATGTCACTCTTTTATCATCTCTTTTATTACGGCTTCGATTTCTTCCGCATTGGGCTTGCTAAAATAATCACCGTCGCTGCCATAAGCTGGGCGATGGGCCTTGCCGGTAATTGTCCTCGGCACTGCATCCAAAAACCGATATCCTCCCTGTTCTTCCATGACCTTATTGAACATGTAGGCAGCGGCACCTCCGGGCACATCTTCATCAACGAAGAGAATTCGGTTTGTTTTTTTGAGTGATTCAAGAATTTTATGATGGATGTCGAAGGGGAGAAGGGTCTGTACATCTACTATTTCACAAGTGATATCAAAAGCCTCCAGCATATCGGCCGCATTCTGCACTATCCGTAACGTTGCACCATAAGAAACGACTGTGATGTCCTGACCTTCCCTAATAACTTCAGGAACACCAAAGGGAACCGTGAACTCGAGCAGATTAGAGGGAAGTTTTTCTTTTATCCGGTATCCATTCAAGCACTCGATCATCAACGCGGGGTCATTACTGCGAAGGAGAATATTATACATGCCAATCGCCTGCACCATGTTCCTCGGAACGCACACGAATAATCCGCGCAATGAATTTATGATCATGCCCATTGGCGATCCGCTGTGCCAAATACCTTCCAACCGATGACCTCTCGTCCGAATAATAACCGGACAGCTTTGCTGCCCATACGTTCTGTAATGCAGGGTGGCGGCATCGTCGCTGAGCGGCTCCAATCCGTACAGCAAGTAATCCAGGTATTGTATTTCGGCGATTGGCCGCAGACCGCGCATCGCAAGGCCGATGCCCTGCCCAACAATACTCAGCTCACGAATTCCGGTATCAAAAATCCGCTCACTTCCATACTTTGCCTGCAAGCCACTAAAGCCCTGGTTCACGTCACCAATTTGTCCGACATCTTCGCCAAAAGCAATCAGTTTTGGATTCTGTGCAAAAGCAGCATCAAAATATCTGTTCAGTACCTCAAAGCCATTCATTGTCGGAGAGTCATCATCATATTCCGGCTTTATCTCTTTTAGCTTTAATGCACTTTTGGGACCCTCGTTATATAAAAGAGAATTGTAGAGATTTCCATTTTCTTTTAAGAGCTCTTCGTAATAATCCTTTGTCCAAAAGGCCGCGTCATGATCCCCTGCCAGGTCGAGGGCAGCGTTCAGCGTTTTCAATACATCGCGGCGAAGCGGCTCATGGTTAGCAATCAATTCCGAAGAAAGCTTCATGAGTTGTGACGCATGCTTCGGAATGTTACTCGCCATATTATTGATCAGCTCAACTGTTTTGCTCACCTGGTTCCTGATGGGAGCCAAATATTTCTCCCAGGCTTTTGCCCTACTATCCCGAACAAATACTTTCGCCTGCTGTTCGACCTCATTTATTTCCTCGTCTGTAGAAAGCGCATTTTCAATGATCCACTCGCGCATCTTTTTTATACTATCCCATTCCCGTTCCCACTCCAAACGTTCCGGGGGTTTATATCGTTCATGGCTTCCTGATGTGGAGTGTCCTTGCGGTTGAGTCATTTCTTCTACATGAAAAAGCACGGGAACATGAGTTTCTCTCGTGATGCGAATGCCTTCTTCGAACACTTCGCACATCCCGGCATAGTCCCAACCTTTGACAGTGTAGATTTGAATGCCGTTGGTATCTTCTTTTTTTTGCATCCCGCTCATCGCTTCCGAAATTGAAGATTTTACCGTTTGATATTTTTTAGGGACCGAGATTCCATATCCATCATCCCAGACAAAAACAGCCATAGGCACCTGTAACACCCCGGCGGCGTTTAACGTTTCCCAAAAATGCCCTTCTGACGTAGAAGCGTCCCCCGCAGTGACAAAACAAACTTCGTTGCCGTTATCGCTGAGATGTGTGAACTCTTTTAGTTCACTAATGTTGCGAAAGCTTCTTGATGCATGAGCTAAGCCTAGTCCGCGTGGCATCTGGCCTGCCGTAGGAGCAATGTCGGCGGAAATATTTTTTCGGTTGGCAAGGTCGAGCCAATCGCCATTCTCATCGACAAACGGAGTAGCAAAATGAGAGTTCATTTGCCGGCCTGCGCTGAAAGGATCATTTCGCACGTCAGGGTCTGCGAATAATTGGGAAAAGAACTGTTCAACTGATGCCAAGCCAATGGCGAACATGAAGGTTTGATCACGGTAATACCCACTTCGAAAATCTCCTGGTTTAAAAAACTTCGCCATGGCAACCTGCGCCAGTTCTTTTCCATCTCCAAATATTCCAAACTTTGCCTTGCCAGTAAGGACTTCCTTGCGTGCTAAAAGGCTGGTTTCCCGGCTAATACAAACAGTTTTATAATCGGTCAATACCTCTTCGCGAAACCTATCAAATGATACCTTCTCATGATTGGTTATGGTCGTAGAGGTTTGATTCTCCATATTGGCAAAAATAGGGATATTACATCCTGTTAAAAAATACTGAATTTGCTTGCATCCTTTCTATGCTTTCTGACATCTTTGATTTAAATTTGAAACCCTAAAGTGGTAATCATGAAAAAGTTAACTGCCTTTATTCTGTTTCTTAGCATTGGCTGGGTAGCCGTTGCGCAAACATCAACAACTTCGAATTCTGCTAACGCCACAAATGCAGCAACCCCGGCTGATAACTTGCAGGTGAAGGAAACGGAACATGATTTTGGAAAAATCCCTCAGGGCAAGCCGGTCTTTTATTATTTTGAGATTGCAAATACGGGAACCGTCGCATTAAAGTTAGACAACGTACAAGCTAGTTGCGGCTGCACTACACCGGAATGGAATCGTGAAGCGATTCCTGCTGGAACCTCTGACAAAATAAAGGTTGGTTACAACGCCGCCGCCGAAGGCAATTTTGAAAAATACATCACAATAACCTACAACGGAACTCAAACGAAACAAATTAAAATCAAAGGGACCGTGTGGAAAGCTCCGGTCGGGCCAGCTCCTGCCAATGCCTCCGTACAAATTTTAAAACAACAAAACAATTAAAAAAAATGAAAAGAATTTTCTTGGCCGCCACTGCTCTTGTGTTTGCCGTAGCAATCAAAGCTCAAACTAAGTCTGCAGATTCTGTAATTAAAGTAAATCAGGAAAGTCATGATTTCGGAAAAATTCTGCAAGGAAAACCTGTTGATTATTATTTTGAG
>VBAU01000140.1:0-8769 GCA_005883855.1 Bacteroidota bacterium | reverse complement strand
GAGAAGCCTACCGAGCCTATTGCGCCAGGTGCAACGGCGAAAGTAAAGGTTCAATACAATGCCTCTGCCATGGGTACATTCAATAAACAAGTATTTATAAAATTAGCCGGTGTTGAAAACCCTAAGGTAGTAGGAATAAGTGGCGCCGTCGTGAACCAGGCAGACTATGATGTTTATGTGAAAGAGCAGGGCGACAAAGCAAAAACAGAGGCCGCCAACACACAGCAGCAACCAGTCAAGACCAAATCTAAAAGCAGTAAGACGAAATCAAAGTCTGGCCAATAATTCTTTCAACTATTTATGCAATCCCTTCCGATACCCGGTAGGGATTTTTTATTTGTAAGAATGGAACCACAATTTCCACTGTTCGCGACTTGCAATCATATTTGCCAGAGCTTCGATATGCAACAAACGGACAACCGAAAAAAACTCTCTCATGAAGGAACAACTGATCGAAGCGTGGAGGATCAACAACCGGATGAATTTACTTTTCATCGACAGCGTAACAGATGAAGGCATGCAACGGACGCTTAGTACTCGCGGTGGGAGAACCGTATATCAACAACTGTTGCATGTGCATAATGTTCGCTTGGGATGGATTGAAGTGGCTGCCAAAGACATTTTTAGCAAATACAAGCTTCTTGATAAGGAAGCACCTTACGACAAAAAAAGGCTGCGCAAATCTTTTGAAGAGAGCAGTAAGGCGGTGGAGGAACTTATTGACAGAAGTTGGGACAAAGGAGGAAAGGTAAAGGGATTCAACAAGGGATTGATCCCGTTGATCGGGTATCTCCTGGCACATGAAGGCCATCACCGGGGTCATGCTGTTCTAACCTTGAAACAAACAGGTGTCAAGATCCCTGATACTCTGAAATGGGGTCTGTGGGAATGGAACAAATGAGGTAAAATTTGCACATTGCTATTTAAATAAAATCTAATTCAAAACGGGAATAGCAGGTTATTCAGTATCGCCCTATAGCTCAGCAACAAGTTTTCCCCAATTTGAGCAGATAATTTGGATGGCATGAATTTTACACAATAACTTCAAATCGTTTTTAGCCTTATGCACGATAACGCGATTCTTGCCAGCCGACAATCTTCCTCTGCCTTAGATGAGAGCAATAGTTTCTCTCACTATCTTTCGTTCCGTTTTTATAAAGACAACCTCGATCATTTGAGTAGCGCTACGAAAGATTCCATCAACAATTTTCTAAAATCAATCTCTGAAATTGAAGATGATTTTTTGTTGATGATGCATCAGCAACAAATCTCGAATTTAGAATTGCATGATTTTGGAATTGATACCAGGGCAGCCAACTACATGGAAGAAAATTATTGATCAACACGTCAGCTCTTATCCCTTATATCTCTATCAGCATTCATTACATTCGACAGAATGTACAAGTTGAACCTGGAAAAACAGGTGCTCAATTTTTTCGCTATTGTTGGTGTTTTTTTGTTCCATTGGGGTCGCTTGACCCCAATGGATTTTTGTTGGTCGCTGGTCCATGATAACTGAACTGGGGATTCTCCTTTACCTTTGCACATGCTTCCAATTTCACGGCGCGGACAAATCATGCCGGCTTCTCCCATTCGTAAGCTTGTTCCTTATGCCGAGGCGGCCAAAAAAAAGGGAATCAAAGTTTACCATCTCAACATTGGCCAGCCCGACATTGAAACCCCATCCGCTATCCTGGATGCAGTGCGCAAGACAGATATTAAGGTGTTAGAATATAGCCACAGTGCAGGTAACGAAACGTACCGGAGAAAGCTCGTCAATTATTATAAGAGGGTAGGCATAAGCGTTAGTTACGATCAAATCATAGTTACTACGGGTGGCAGCGAAGCCATCCTGTTTGGCTTCTTTTGCTGCTTCGATCCGGGTGATGAGGTGATTATTCCCGAACCGTTTTATGCTAACTACAATGGCTTCGCGGTCGCGGCAGGTGTAAATGTTGTTCCGATTACTTCTTACATCGAGACCGGTTTTTCATTGCCTCCCATCGAAGAATTTGAAAAACTGATTACGTCAAAAACAAAAGCGATTGTGATCTGCAATCCCAATAACCCCACGGGATATCTATACAGTCGCGACGAAATGGAGGCTTTAAAAAGGATCTCCCTGAAGTACAATTTGTATTTGTTCAGCGACGAAGCTTATCGCGAATTTTCTTATGACGGAGAATACATCAGCGCCATGCACCTGCAAGGGCTTGAACAAAATGTGGTGCTGATGGACACCATCAGCAAGCGTTATAGCGCCTGCGGGGCCAGGCTCGGTGCATTTGTTACAAAAAACAAAATGGTTTATGATGCTGCTATGAAGTTTGCGCAGGCAAGATTAAGTCCGCCTGGGCTTGCACAGATCATGGGTGAGGCCGCGGTCGATTTACCAGAACATTATTTCGATGAACCGAAAGCAGAGTACATGGCTCGTCGTGACTTGTTAGTAGGCCGACTGAACGCTATGTCTGGAGTTTTTTGTCCAAAGCCAGGGGGTGCTTTTTATGCCATAGCGAGATTACCGATCGATGACAGCGACAAGTTTTGCCAATGGTTGCTTGAATCCTTCTCATATAGCGATCAAACCGTGATGCTGGCACCTGCAACCGGCTTTTATGGAACAAGTGGACTGGGCAAGAATGAGGTAAGGCTTGCCTATGTACTAAATCTCGAATCCATCAACGCTGCAATGGATTGCCTGGAAAGGGCATTACAAACATACCCACATCGGGTCGAGAAGACTCATGCGTCGTCCTCACTGCTCAGCTGATCTCATATCTACACATTGTATTGCTTTGGCGGAGCGCGGCCATTGAATAGCTTATCTTAATTACATTTGGTTCAATGAATCAATCGGCGATCAAACTCATCGAATGCCCTCGTGATGCTATGCAAGGATGGAAGAACCTTATTCCCACTGAAAAAAAGGTCAAATACATCAATTCGTTATTGAAAGTTGGATTTGATAGCATTGACTTTGGAAGTTTTGTATCCCCCAAGGCAATACCTCAAATGGCGGATACAAAAGAAGTACTTAAAAATTTGGAGTTTGGAATTAGCACATCGAAACTTCTTGCCATTGTTGCCAATACAAGAGGCGCAGAAGAGGCGAGTGAGTTTGATCAAATCACTTATCTCGGCTTTCCGTTTTCTGTTTCAGAAACTTTTCAGCAACGAAATACAAATTCTTCCATTCAACAATCATTGAAACGGGTAGAGGATATTCAAAATATTTGTGCAAAAAGAAATAGGCAACTTGTTATTTACATTTCGATGGGTTTTGGCAATCCTTATGGTGACCCGTATTCCGAGCAAATTGTTTTTGACTGGGTAAACAAAATGGTTGCTTTGGGAGTGAAGACCATTTCCCTTGCCGACACAGTGGGCCTGGCGGCGGATTACCAAATACACGATATGGTAAGCTATTTAGTAGAAGCGTTGCCGCATATTGAGATTGGTGTTCATTTACATTCTAAGCCCGATAACTGGAAGAATAAATTATCGAATGCTGTTCATGCTGGGTGCCGGAGATTTGACGGCGCGCTAAAAGGAATAGGTGGTTGTCCAATGGCAAATGATGAATTAGTAGGGAATATGAACACGGAATTGATGGTTAAGTATTTTAAGGAAAATTATTTTTTGACTGGTCTAAACGAGGAAGCCCTTGCAGAAAGCCTCCAGCTTGCGTCAGAGATTTTTGCCTGATTTGTCCGCGTGCGCATACCAATTTGTGATTTTGAAATTTTTCACGTATGGATTTCATGGTGAACATTGATCTCAAAAAACTTCCACAACAGATCAATTACCAGGACAAGATCTTGTTGATCGGCTCCTGCTTTACGGAGCATATAGGCAATTCGCTGGCGGAATTGAAGTTTTCTGTTCTGCAAAATCCAAACGGAATTCTTTTTGATCCGCATAGTGTTGCACGAAGCCTGCACTCTTATCTCGACAATAAGCGATATGCTGACGGGGATTTTTTTCAACTAAATGAAATTTGGCACAGTTGGCAGCATCACAGTCGATATTCCGATATCAATGTTGAGGAAGCTGTTCGCCGCGTCAATGCATCTCAGGCGGAGGCCCACCAGTTCATTAGCACGGCGGACTGGGTCATCATAACTTTAGGCTCCGCATTCTCTTATCGCCTCACCGATTCTGCGACAAAGATCGGAGCATTTGCTCAAGAGTCATCTTTAGGAGGCGCGGGAGTCGCCAATTGTCATCGTGCACCGGCTCAATGGTTTGATAAGCATTTGATGACAATTGAGGAAATCATTTCTGTTCTTGACAGTTGTTTTCAACAATTATTTGAATTTAATTCACGGCTAAAGGTGATTTTCACGGTCAGTCCGGTAAGACACATTAGAGACGGCGTAGTGGATAATAATCGCAGCAAGGCACGCTTAATCGAATCCGTTCATCACCTCGTAAAAAAATTTGATAGAGTAAATTACTTCCCGGCTTATGAACTGGTGATCGATGTTTTGAGGGATTATCGCTTTTATGACGTAGACCTTGCTCATCCTAATTATGCGGCTACTGAGTTTGTGCTGGAAAAATTTGCCGAATCATGCATTGACCAGGATTCACGAGCGATAATGGAACAAGTCAAACAAATTGTGACGGCTCGGAAACACAAAGCCTTTCAACCACAAACAATGGCTCACAGGCAATTTCTACAATCTTATTTTGAAAAAGCCAAGCAGTTAAATGCCAGTTATCCATTCCTTGATTTGAGGGAGGAAATAAATTATTTTGATCAATGACGGTTTTTGAGTGGGCGCACGCATTCCCGCCGAAAAACTTTGTTTGCGTCCATATTCCTTCTTGTCCGGTTTATCGGATTCCTATTTTATAAACATTCTTTTGGTGATATTTTTCACCAGGCCTCAAGATAGTGTTTGGAAATTTAGAAATGTTGATAGCATTCGGGTGCTTTTGCGTTTCAAGACAGAATCCTGAGAAAGGTCCATATTCCACGCCATTTTTCCCTTTCAATTTTGGGAAGCCCTGCCCGGTGTAAAAATGAACTACAGGTTCATTAGTCAATACTTGTAATTTGATTCCTGATTTTTTTGATAATGCCTCTGCAACGATAGCAAGTTGATCTGTTTTTTTATCAATTACAAAACTTTGGTCGTACCCTCCGTTCATTCTTTCACCGATGCGGTGAAATTCGGTGAAGTCATACTTTGTACTATCAACCGCAATGTAATTGCCGGTTGTAACCAGGTTCTCGTCTTGCTCGAGGATCTTATCTGAATGAATTCTCAACTCATGCTCCTCAATGGTGCCTTCACCATTGTTCAAGTTAAAATAGTTGTGATGGGTAAGATTCACAGCCGTTGACTGATCACAAGTTGCGGTATATTCATAGATGAGGTCATTATCATCATTCAATTCAAAGCAGATATTAACTTCAAGATTTCCCGGGAATCCCTCCTCTCCATCAGCACTAAAGTATTTTAAGTGCAGAATGTTGCATTTCTCATCAAAGGAGACAAAGTCCCAAACCTTTTTATCAAAGCCATCAAACCCGCCGTGAAGCTGGTCCCCATTCCAGTTTTTGGATACCTCAAATTCTTTGTCATCGATTGTAAAGCGAGCACTCTTTATTCGATTTGCATACCGACCAACAGCCGCACCCATAAAGGGATGATTTTTCAAGTAGTCCGTTGTTAAGTAATCTTGCACGTTGTCGAGGCCGAGCACAATGTCGTTGATGGTTTTATCGGGCATTATGATTTTGTATCCCAGGATAGTCGCGCCGTAATTGGTGATCAGCACCTCAGCTCCATTAGCATTGCGCAACGTGTACAAATAAATATCTTTACCTGTCGGATGGGTGAAACAAAATTGACCAGCTTTTTCCATAGAATTAAAATAAGCAATTTTATACAATGCCGGATTTTCGAGACTCCCTAGTTGCAGAATTTGAGAAAATATTTCGCAAAAGACCTGATCATGTTTTTTTCAGTCCTGGCAGAGTGAATTTAATTGGAGAACACATCGATTACAATGGAGGCAAGGTTATGCCATGCGCAATCAGCCTTGGAACGTACCTGGCTGTTTCGAAAAATACTGAGAAAATGTTTCGCTTCCATTGTCTCAACTTCCCTGAGACTGCCGGACTGCATTTGCAAAATTCTTACTCGAAATCGGGAAAGGCCTGGTTTAATTATCCACTTGGAATAATCAATCATTTCTTAAAGCAGGGTTATCCAATTTCCGGGCTAGATCTGTTGTTTTATGGTGATCTGCCGATCGGCGCCGGGCTTTCCTCTTCGGCTTCGATTGAGGTGCTAACCGCTTTCGCCCTTAACGAACTGTTTCAGTTAAACGTTCCGAGGATTGAAATTGCAGTGTTGTCAAAAAAAGTAGAAAATGAATTTATTGGTGTGAATTGTGGCATTATGGACCAATTTGCAGTGACTTTTGGACAAAGGGATAAAGCGATTTTATTAAACTGTGACAGCTTGCAGTACGAACTGCTGCCCTTTGCCACCGGTGATTATGTTCTTGCGATCATCAATACAAACAAGGCAAGGACCTTGGCAGATTCAAAATACAATGAACGCTTTGCAGAGTGCGGAGCCGCTTTAAAAGCCTTAAAAAAAGAACTTGCCGCAAACAATTTGTGCGACATAGACCTGGAGACTTTTCAATCTGCGAGACATTTGATCAAGGATGAGGTGTTAGAAAAAAGAGCCTTGCATGTTATATCAGAAAATTCTCGTGTGCATGAAGCGGCACAGGCGCTGACGCAAAGCCAATTGACCAAGTTCGGGCAACTCATGCATGACTCCCATCAGTCGTTGAAGGACCTTTACGAGGTTTCAGGAATTGAACTTGACACTATTGTGGAATTCTGTAAGGACTATGAGTATTGCATTGGCGCAAGAATGACGGGGGCGGGGTTTGGTGGTTGTGCGATTGCTTTAATTAAAAACGATAAGGTCGATGATTTCATTAACCAGGTCACCGTCTATTATGGCCGCAAGATAGGATATGCGCCGTCCGTCTTTGTATCCAATATTGGAGATGGTGTGAAAGAAGTTCAGCTTTAAATCTTGAGGTCAGTGCATTCGATCTCCGCGTGGCATTAATTGTATTATTATTTTGGCTTCATATTCTAGCCACTGTTTCCACCTGTCTCTCACGTTCTTGTTTTCAATATATGTTTCCGCTAATTCAAGGAACAATGTATAATGTCCCGCTTCACTTTCCATAAAACGGCGATAAAAACTTCGCAGGTATTTGTCATTGAGGCCTTCGCTTAATCGCTTAAAACGTTCGCAGCTTCTTGCTTCAATTAATGCACAGATCAAAAGTTTGTCCAGTAACCTGTCCTCCTCAGATCCACCTTTCTTTTCAAACTTCAGCAGCTCGTTCACATAATCGTCTTTTCTTTGCCGACCGAGTTTCAGGTTTCTCTTTTGTAACTCGGCAAGTACCAATCGAAAATGTCCCCATTCTTCGGTGACTATGGGTGAAAGATCAGTTACTAGTTTTTCCATGTCGCTATATCGTTGTATCAGCGAAATGCAGGATGTAGCAGCCTTCTGCTCGCAGTATGCATGATCAGTGAGTATATCCTCCAGCGATTTTTCCGCGAGGTTTACCCAACGCGGGTCAGTGGGTAGTTGTAAACCGAGAATATTTTTAGTGTCTTGTGAAAGTTCCATGTGGCAAAAATACTTCTGGACGGAATTGACCAGCTCAAAATAGGAATGGATTCCACGAAAGACTGCGTCGATGGGGCCACTCTAGACCTTTTAGAGTGCAAGAAAAGCTTTGCTATTCAGCGGCCAAGCCTTACCTTTGCCGCCACAAATAATCGGATACAAATCGGATGCCCCCAAAGGAAATCCTTTGGAGACTTATTAAAAAAACTAAAGATGCCATTAACAAAAGAAAGAAAAGCAACAAATTTTGGTGACTTCGGTGGCAAAGAGACCAACACGGGGTCAATTCAGGCGCAGATCGCTATCTTAACAGAGCGGATCAGCCAAATCTCAAATCATCTGCAAGGCAATAAAAAAGATTTCTCCACTCACCGCGGCTTGATGCAGCTTGTAGGTAAGCGTAAGCGTTTACTTAACTACCTGCAAAAACATGACCTGAACGGCTACCGCCAGCTGATCGAGAAACTTGGAATAAGGAAATAGAGCTCGCACAATCCTCCACTACCGGAGGAGTTTTAGTTTCTAAACGAAGTCTCTTTTGATTTTCTCAGCTCAGCTGAATAGGAATAAGGATGTACAAGAGTGCGACGCAATGGAAGCTAAATAGTAGCAAAAAGCTGGGCCAACAAACATTTCAATTTCCGTTTACACCAAATCAATTTTCAATTTTTATTCTATTCTATGCTTACACAACCAATTCGCAAAACGTTTGATATCGGCGACGGACGTGAAGTCGCCATCGAAACAGGAAGACTTGCACGCCAGGCCGATGGTTCGGTTACGGTCGCCATGGGCAATTGTATTTTACTAGCAACCGTCGTTGCGGCTCATGAGCCAAAAGAAGGACAAGGGTTTTTTCCTTTAACTGTCGACTACCAGGAAAAATTTGCTTCAGCGGGCCGTATACCCGGATCCTTTTTCAAACGAGAGGGAAGATTGAATGATTACGAAGTTCTGATCAGTCGATTGATTGATCGAGCACTTCGTCCCTTGTTTCCCGAAGATTATCTCTGCGATGTGCAGGTACTAGTCACTCTTATCTCTAGTGACAATGAGGTAATGCCGGATTCTCTGGCTT
>VBAU01000139.1:10584-10993 GCA_005883855.1 Bacteroidota bacterium | reverse complement strand
TGGAAATCCTTCCACGAATAGACCAATCCTCTCACCCGTTGCAGATAGCCCACGGCTGGCCTCATTCTACTTTCGATTTTTGCTATTCGTCTTTCAAAAAACCAGATCGCAAAAAAGATCATCACCAGGGCCATCAGCACAATCAGAATCATTGAAAGATTTTTTTCAACATATCTCATCCGGGAAAAAAGTTTTCAGTCCCGTTAAATTAGTTTTCGGGAGAAGGCTTTTCAAATTTTTCAATTGACAATAATTGGACACGCAGTGGACAAAAATTGGACACAGTCGTTAATCAGCTGGATCACAATAGGCGCAAGCTTCGAGCTTCGAGCTGCGAGCTTTGAGCTGTGAGACGTAAGAAGCCCAACGAAGAAGAAAACAGGTTCAACGGGACCTGGAGTTTTGTGGT
>VBAU01000139.1:0-10487 GCA_005883855.1 Bacteroidota bacterium | reverse complement strand
TTGTAGACGCTGTTTGGAGATATCCCGAGGATGGAGGCAATCTGGTTGATGCTGAGATGCAGCCTTGTTAGAGCAGCCATTCTTTGCTCCGCGACCGTGATGTCGCTTACTTTTTCTTTTAGATGTGTAAAAAATCCAGGGTAAATTTTTTCAAAAATAGATTTGAACTTTTCCCAGTCAGCTTCAGTGAGTATAGTAATGCTGGACATATTGGATACGAGCTCCTGTTGTTCAAGCGTAAGTGCTCGGTCATTAACTTGACTTTGCAGTTGGTCGATGAGGTTGCTTTTTTCAATCAGGTTTTGGGTGAATAATTCCAGTTGTTCTTTGGCCGCTAATATCTCCGCATCGGCGGTTTTTTGTCGCTCTGCCGTCAATTGGTCTTTGTGACGCAGTTTTAGTCGCAACCTGTTTACANNNTAATCGCAGCGATTGAGAAATTGCGTTTGAGAGTTTCGGCCTGCTTTTCCTTGGTCAGAGTTTTAATACTCAGCGCGTTTCGAAGATTATCCAATCTTATGCGCGAGATCTCGATCCTGCTGTCTGCCACGGCTCGTTCGATGGAGTCGTGAAGATGATTGTACAATTCAGCGTACTTAAAGGCGCTATCATTATTTCCCAGAGCACGATATACATCAGCCGTTGCATAACAGATATTCTGCAGGTAATTAGGATTGGGGTCCCTTTGTTCAAGCTGCAAGGCTTCTTTAACCTGCATCAATGCGCTGTCTTTTTTCCCCCGCACTAAATTAATCCGCGCTACCCACTGCAGCGAATTGGACGCGTTGCCAAGTTCACCATATCCTTTACTAAACCGATAATCAGATTCTAGCAGTGGCTTCGCAAGTCCATACTGACCTTGGGAAAAATAGATCTGACCTTTATTGCCTGCAATAATACTCTGCCAAATGTTATCGCCCAGCACGATCGACATGTGCATAGCCGTGTCCAAATAAAAAAAAGCTGAGTCATAGTTGCCGATCCTTTTCCAACAGAGGCCGATGGTATTGAACTGGCTCATAACGTCGTGGCGTTTCATATAGGCTGTGTCACTCTCCAACTCAACAATTTTCCCGGCATAATGGATGCATTTCTCATTATCGCGCGTGAGATAGAGAACATCTACAAGAAGCCCATACTGACCAACCCGGATTTGTCGACCAATCCTTTCATCAATTTCCGCAGCACTAAGGCAATACAGTGAAGCAAATTCAAGTTGTCCTGAGAAGTACATCATTGATCCGTATTGCCAACTCACGGCCGAAATGAGGGAATCATTATCTGCCTCATACGCCGCGTTTATGGATTTATCCATTAATCCTTTTATCAATTTGCCAGAGGCTTGAATGTTGTGAAAGTAGACGGCTTTCGCGAGGTTGAGCCGGCAATTGAAATACGCATTTGTAGAATTGCCGTGCTTTTCTAGATCATTAAACAAATTAGCGGCAGTGGCCGAGTCTTTGTTAGCTAACGCAGGTAATATTTCCCAAACGCCTGATAGTGATGGCGCGGTTTTAGATTGAAATTTTTTTACCCATTCCTTGATTGGATACGACGTGGTTTGAGAAAACGAAAAACTGTTCGCTTGCATAAGTACAAACAAAAGCAGGAAAAAACACAGACGGTTGGCAGTGGCCATAGCTAATGGTAATTTAAGAAAAACTCTTCTTCCTTAAAACCCATTAATGAAATAGATTATGTCAATTATCTCAACCCGGCCCTTAATTTCTACAAAATAAAAAACTGTCCCGACGAATCGGGACAGCAGGCTATTATTGTTTTGCTGAACTAAAACCTCGTCCTGTTCAATGCCACTACTTTCGTGGTGATACTCTTCAGTTTTGTCTTATAACTTTCGTCAAAACCCTTCACATTTTCTGTGGGATTTCCATTTTTAATATTGCTAAGATCGGCTACCAGCTTGGTGATCCTTTCATCATCTTTGATCGGAAGTTTTTTGGCTTTGTCGTCCAGTAATGAAATATAATCGTGATAAAAGCCATCCTGGATGGCAATAAAATCACTGGTGAATTTTTTGTAACGGTCAACCAGGTCGAACACCGACAAACAACTGCCTGCAATAGCCCGGATCTTATCATTCTCATTGGTTTTTTTATAATCAAAATCCTGGCGAGATGAATTGGCCAGGTCAAAAAGATTATTGATCTGCTCCCCGGTAGATTCATTCATATCCAATGAACCACCAAGCGTTGTTTGCAAATTGTCTACTTCTTCCATGAAATCTTTGTATTCGATGACATGGTTATACAGGGCATTTTCATAAGTGTTGTTTATCTTGTTCAGCTGTGTGTAAAAATCAATATAGGGCGCCAATTGCAAATTGATCTTTGAGATGATCTCTTTAGTGATAGGGTAACTTGCCTCAACAACGAGAGAATCGGTTCTTTTATCGAGTTTTTCCATTCGTGTTCTGAATGTCGTAAACGAAGATATCATTCCAACAACACTGCTGATAATTTGCAAAGGAGGGAAGGTTTTTTTAAGCCCATCGACAAGACCCGATACCTGGCCCTTTAATCTTTTTTTCTCCCCATCTACGAGGGGCAACGCATTAATGTTGTCCTCAAGCGTCTTATCGATCACATCCATCAACTGAAAACCGAGTGCATCGCTGGCTGGATTGTTTATATCGATTATTTTTTTGTACAGAATATTCTGGCTGCGCGCATTTGAAATTTCAACCGTTCCCTGTTTTATTTCTTTGATAATATCGATCCCGTACAACACCAGTTGGTAATTGCGCATGTACTTCACTTTCTCCGACTGTGCCTCATTTTCCTGCAGACTTTTGATCTGTTCTTTTAGTTTCGATACCTCACCAGCCAGGTTATTGGTGTTAATGTCAGTACTCCCCTGCGGTCTGCCCTGTAACGCAAATAACATCAGTAGAATGACTAAATACTGTTTCATACCTATTAAGTTTACTATTGACTATCGACCTTCAACGTTTTGATCGCTTCCATTTTCATGAATCCGTATTCTTCCTTTGCTTCGTATTTGTTGATGAGGCTTTTTACATTCAACACTAGCTTATTTTCAGACGTAAGCCTTCCCATGTAATTCACCTCACCTTGTTCGCTTGTCATAGAGAATTTAATAGTGCTGTCAGTTAACGTGTATTTGCCTTTCGACGGCGTGTTGTTTTCTTTTTTAAACCACGGAATTAGATTAGTAGGTTTTCCCGCAGTAGTTACCCCGATGACCGTACCATCAGGATAAAACCGCAAGTAATATTTGAACATGCTCATCGAATTGCTGTCGGGAACGCTGACGTAATAACCACCATAACTCATCTCCATTTGGGCAGCGCAGAACAATGAAACAAGAAAGAGAAAAATGGTTATCGAAATTTTCATTCGCATAGAAGTCACTTGTTATTTACATTCATTATTCCATTTCGGATCAAGCGTAGTTCCGTAAAACTTAACGCACTCATTGGGAGGACTAGGCCACCTATTTTCATAAAACAATTTCCACGGCTCGCCAACCCAACCTGTTGCCGCCCATATGACCAAATGAATATTGGCGGCGGTCGCGGGAATGTCAAATACCTTGTACCATCCGAGCGTCGCGTCACCCTTGTCGAGAATCATCTGGTTTTTCCCCTGGTCAAAATATTCCAAACGCACCCACGCCACGTAACCGGCACCATGGGTAACGGTGAGCTGGTTTGGTTTGCTTGTCATATTCCCAATTTCTGGGGCATCATTTTTATAAGCGGGAGCGAAAACGGTTCCAAAAGTGGTGTAACATATGTATGTAGGCCGATCCAGTGGTTTATTGAATATTTCTTTCCATGAATTCACGCCTGTCAACGCCCAGCCCACGACATTGATATTAGTGGCATTGTATGGAATACTGTATAATTTTTCAAAGCCGACGGACAAACTTGGTGTCGTAAATTCCTGGTTTTGTCCATTCAATTTATATGACAATCGATACTGAGCCACATAACCGCCCTGGTTATAAAATCTTACTTCTCCATCCACCTTGGGTGCTGTTACCATGAATCCTTTTTGTGCTGCTTCCTGAAATGCGACAAAAAACATTTGCGCTGAGCTCGAGTCGGCCATTACGTTGATAAGGTTTATATTTTCTGTCATTGCAGCGCCTAATTTCATTTTTAGCATGGGCTCCACTTTCGCAGCTTCCGTTACTTTTATACCTTCCATCGTACCAACAACAATCGCTAACACGGCGGCCGCAATGGGAGCGGCAGCCACGCCGGCAAAACCAACTGCCCCCAATACCCCTGCTCCCCCGGCAGCGCTAGCTCCAGTGCCGCCGAAAGCGGCAAAAAGGCTAGTGGATACTGCGCCAATAGTCACACCGCTAGCTGTTACGCTGCCGGCAATGACTGTCGTCCCTACGGCACTCGCTAGTGCGATGGCGGCGGCGCCGATCGTAACAGCAGCTGCGCCTAATGCAACTCCATTGGTAATAGCATCAGCGTTACTGGCGAGTACAGATTTCAAACCAGCCTTTCCAATCACGTCTTCCGGCGGCGTATGTGCGCGATACCATGTTGCTACATTCATGCTTCCCAATCCACAATCAACCGGGGCCTTATAGTCCGCGCCATCATACATGCATGGATTTGTCTTCCATTTTTGATATTCATCCAACACCCCTTTTGCACACCTGATCTTGATACTTCTGAAAAGATCTGTAGCCCATTTTTTAAGGGCGGTAGCCTGTGCATCAGTTGAATTTTTTGAAATTTCGGTCATGACCAGCGCGGCTAATATTCCGGAAATCTTTTGCCTTACTTCGGGAAAGCCATTTATGTCAGACAGGAGATTCTCAGCAGTGGCCCTTGGGTTATTCTTTGCATAAATTTCCGCGGCAAGCAATCCGAGTTTGCCAAATATCTGGCCAAACGGATCCAGTGTGGAGTACGTTGGCGCGTTAATTCCGGACGTCATGTTTGTATAAGGAAAGACTTTCAATGCCTGCAGCATACGGTACTCATAAGATTGACCTCTCGGGTATAACGTTGGAATTTGAACATACACTGATACTGCATTTGTCGTATGATACACATCTCCGCCATTATTTGCTGCCCATGCATTGCCATCGGGCGCAACTGAAACTTGCGTGGCGCCGCCTGTTTGCAGTTTCCAATTGCTGCCATCCCACTGAAAAATTCTATAGTCTGGCGCTGTGCACCAAACCGCTCCATTTGCACCTACGCCAATATCTTTAGCACTACCGGGTTTTGTGTCCCAGCCCGAGCCGTTGTAACGGAAAATAGTGTTGGTGCTATTTACAATCCATGCATTGCCAGAAGGATCCACAGCGATGCGGACCGCTCCGCCGGGTATTTTTGTCCAACCGCTGCCTGTCCATTTATAAATTTCATAACCGCCCTGAGTAGTTCCCGATCCGATCACCCAAACACTTCCATCAGCACCGATCCCAATGTCCTTTGCACTTCCAGGTTTCAATTCCCAACTGCTGGTTTGAAGATTATATTTCCATATTTGCCCATCCAGACTTAGAGTCCATGCGGCTCCGTCCGGATCCACAGCAATTCTTTCGCCGCCTCCGGGCATGGTTTGCCAGGAAGTACCACTCCATTTATAGACAGCGTGATTTGTTCCAGTTGCCCACACGGCGCCATTTTTTCCAACGGCAATATCCTGAGCGGCGATGCCGGCTACATAAACCCAATTTTGCGCCGGCAGTAGTTCGAAGGAAAATAACAAAAGCTGAATAATCAACATTTGCCTGAGGCGTTTGAACATCGTTGGTTTCATTTTATTTTGATTTTAAAATGTGATAAGGATTAAGGGCAAGGACTAGTTTACCTTTTCCGAATAGGCGGATGATTTCGTTTTTTTATCAATGTTTTTGATTCTTCTGTCGAATATTAAGATCACAGTGATGATTAGCAAAATGGCAAGCAGAACAACCAAAACAATTGAGAAGTTTTTCCTGTGCATACATCTTTATCCGTTTGGCTCGTTTCGATCTTCGGCCATAAACTTACGTTGAACAAGTAGCGGAAAGCAAATTTTCAGGCGGACAAACGACTGACATGGGCCCGACAAAATCCTGACAGCGGCCGGACAAAAAACGGACATGCTGCGAAAAGAATTTCTTTTTCAAGGTATAGCCCCTCGCGCGTGGCGCTTACAGATGTGCTATTGTTTCTTCGAGATTGACGTCAACATGGAGTTGAAGGCGTTGACGAAGTCGCTGGCGAGTTTTATGGACGCTGTCAACAGAGATTCCCAGCATCGATGCGATTTGTTTGGTGGTGAGATGCAGACGGGTGAGAGCAGCCATTCTTTGCTCCGCAACAGTTATATCCGCTGCCCTTTCTTTTAGCTTAATGAAGAAGCCTGGATAAATTTTTTCAAACAGATTTCTGAATTTGTCCCAATCCTGCTCCGTTAAAATAGTTTGGCGGGTAAGTTCATTGACAACTTCCAGTTGTTCGCTGTTTGTCTCCTTATATCGGACTTGCTCCTCCAATTTTTCGATAAGATCTGTCTTTTCAATGATGTTTTGTTTGAACATGTTCAACTGCTCCCTTGCTGCAGCAACCTCGGTTTCAGCAGCAAACTTCTCCTTCAATGCCATTTGGTGCTGATGTAAGGACTTTAGCCTTTGCCTGTTGAGCAGCAGTATTACAATAGCGGCAAACATGACGATGAACGCCAAAATAAAATTGCGTATCAGCCTTTCCGCCTCTTTTTCCTTATGCAGGTTTTTTATCGTCAAAGCATTTTGGATATTGTCCAACTTTATCCGCGCAATTTCCAAGCGACCGCTTGCAGCAGATCTTTCTAAGGAATCGTGCACACTATTGTATAACTGTGAATATTTGTCCGCGCTGTCGTAGTTGCCAATAGCTCTGTAAACATCAGCCGTAGCGTAACAAACATTGCCGTAATAATAATAATAAGATGCGGTGTTTACCATTTTTTGCACAAGCTGCAAAGCTTCCCTGACCTGCATGAGCGCGCTGTCCTTTTTCCCTTCGACTAAATTTATTCGCGCGACCCATTGCAATGAGTTCCCTGCGCTGCTTAGTTCCCCGAAAGCCTTGCTTACCCGATAATCAGACTCGAGTAAGGGTTTGGCGAGTTTGTATTTCTTTTGCAAAAAGTACACCTGCCCTATGTTACCGGCTATGATACTTTTCCAAATATCGTTCTTGGTTTCATCGGCCATCTTCATCGCAAGGTTGAAATAGAAAAAGGCGGAATCATAGATCCCTAATTTTTGCCAGCATAACGCGATCGTGTTCCAACGGCTCAGGGTCATATTTTTTGTAAACAGGGAAGTGTCCTGCTGCTTTTCAATTGCGAGGCGCGAATAATAAATAGATTTCTCATAGTCGCGAGTATTGTAAAGCACGACACCAAGGAGCTCGTATTTTCCCGGATCTACTTTCCGGACCGCTTTCTCCTCAATCTCAGCAGCGTAAAGACAATACATAGCGGCCGGTTCCATTTCACCGCAAGCAAGCATATAAGAGCCGTAACGCCAGCTTATATTTGAAACGAGCAAATCGTCGTCCACTTCGTAAGCTGCGTTTAATGCCTCTTTCATGAATCGGGTAACGGAGGGTTTCGCAGCATCGCATGACCGCGTCTGTGATATCCACAATGCTCTTAAAAAATTTAAGTGAGCATTATAATAGCCGCCAGATGAATACCCTTTTTTTTGAAGATCATCAAATAAAGTGGCCACCCAGGATGAATCTTTGTCTCTTAATTCCAGGAGCGCTTGTTCAACGCCCGCTGAAGTAAAATCCTTGCTGCCTAATCGCTTTGCCAAATCGCTAACAGGAAAAGTTGCCTGCTGTGAAAAGGAGAAATGATTTGCTTGCAAGAATACAAACAACGTAACAAATAAATGGCGGATGGTGGCCCCTGCAGTTGGCATAACTTCGTTCAATTTAAGAAAAACTCCGGTAGCTTAAAGGGCTTAATTGTAAAAAAACAGGTGGGAAAGGTATTGCGAATATGCAATAAAAAACTGGGTACCTCGCATCGACGTGGAATAGACCGGAGGACATTTGTCATCTGTCATCTTTGGCTTAAGCTCCGTTCTCCATTGCTTCATTGTCGATCACTGAGGCTGGCAAAATGCAAGAGAACTCCATTGCATTACCACAAACAAAGGCCGTAACCAACGGTGGACTGCAATTCCAACGACGGGCATAATTCTTTCAATTTAAACTTTGCTGCGAAAGATCAAAAAACTTATTTTCAAATACGCGGTTTCGCCTAATTAAAATCTCGTTCTATTCAACGCGATTACCTTGGTGGTAATACTTTTCAATTTCGACTTATAGGCCTCGTCAAAACCCATAATATTTTCCGCGGGGTTACCTTGCTTAATATTATTAAGATCTGTAATGAGCTTTGTAATCCTGTCATCGTCTTTAATGGGGAGTTTTTTTGCTCTCACTTCCAGCAAGGAAATATAGTCCTTATAAAAGCCATCCTGGATAGCGACAAAGTCGCTGGTGAATTTTTTGTAACGATCAACCAGGTCGAATACCGCTAAACAAGTACCGGCAATGTTGCGGATCTTGTCATTCTCATTTATTTTTTTATAATCGAAATCCTGCCGGGATGAATTGGCCAGGTCAAAAAGATTATTGATCTGCTCCCCGGCGGATTCATTCATGTCCAGGGACCCTGTCAGCGTTTTCTGCAAATTTTCAACTTCATCTATGAAATCTTTGTATTCGATCACGTGGTTGTACAGCGCATTTTCATAGGTGTTGTTGACCTTGTTGAGCTGTGTGTAAAAATCAATATAAGGGGCCAATTGCAGATTGATCTTGGAGATGATCTCTTTTGTAATGGGGTAACTTGCTTCCACGACCAGTGAATCGGATTTCCGATCAAGCTTTTCAAACCTGGTCTTGTAAGTTGTAAAGGACGAGATCATTCCTACAACACTGCTGATTATTTGCAAGGGAGGAAAAGTCTTTTTTAGTCCTTCAACTAGCCCGGACACCTGGCCCTTTAATCTTTTTTTCTCGCCATCCACAAGCGGCAGTGCATTGATATTGTCTTCAAGCGTTTTGTCGATCACGTCGATTAATTGAAAGCCAAGTGCGTCACTGGAAGGATTATTGATGTCGATAATTTTCTTGTACAGAATATTCTGACTGCGCGCATTCGAAATTTCGACCGTGCCCTGCTTTATTTCTTTGACAATTTCAATGCCGTACAACACCAATTGATAATTGCGCAAGTACTTTACCTTTTCGGACTGTATTTCATTTTCCTGTAGTCCCTTTATCTGTTCTTTCAATTTTGCTACTTCGTCGGCCAGGTTACTGGTGTTGATGTCTGTATTGCCCCCCGCGAGCACCAGCAGTATGATCAATAATTTTTTCATACTTTGACTTTTTACGTTATTCACTTAATCGCTTCCATTTTCATAAAGGCATATTCTTCTTTTCCCTCGTACTTGTTGATGAGGCTTTTTACCTTTAGCACTAGTTTATTGTCACCAGTTATCTTTCCGTCATAATTCACTTCTCCCTGCTCACTGGTCATTGAAAATTTAATTGTGCTGTCCGTGAATGTGAAGGCTCCTTTGGAGGGTGTTTTATTTTCCTTTTTAAACCATGGAATGAGATTAACCGGCTTACCTGCAGTAGTTACCCCGATGACGGTGCCATCAGGGTAAAACCGAAGATAATATTTGAACATACTCATTGAAGTGCTATCGGGAATACTCACATAATAACCATCATAACTCATCTCCTTTTGGGCCTTACTTGACATTGAGAACAGGACGAGAAAAATGGCTATTGAAATCTTCATTCGCATAAAATGAATTGTTGTTTAGTTACATTCACTATTCCATTTGGGGTCAAGAGTGGTACCATATACTTTTATGCATTCGTTTGGTGGCAGCGGCCATGTTTTATCGATAATAGTTTTCCAGGGCGACCCAAGCAAACCTGATAAGCCTGTTGCATCTTTTATCACCAAATTGATATTTGTTGCGTCTTTGGGAATGGCATACACTTTTCGCCAGCCGAGACTGAAACCTGTTTGATCCTGTACAACCACCGTTTTGCCATTTTGAGTATAGGTAAGTTTTACCCAAGCCAGATATCCACCACCCTGTGTTACTGTCAGTTCGTTAGGCTTTGTCGTCATGTTGGCGACCTCGGGACAGTCGGTCTTGTATTTTGGTTCAAAGACCGTCCCATAAGTCGTGTAACACAAATAACTGGGCGCGGCTACAGTTTGATTAAAAATTTCTTTCCATCCTGCGAGCGCATACCACCCCTGGACCTTTATATTCTTCGCGTCGTAAGGTATTGCAAAGGACTCTTCATTGCCAACAGCAAGCTCATTCGTGGTAAATTCATATGGTTTGTCTATCGGGTAGCCGCGACTATCTGTGCCAAATGCTGTATATGATAATTTAAATTTGGACACGTATCCAGCCTGGCAATAGAACCTCACTTCTCCATT
>VBAU01000500.1 GCA_005883855.1 Bacteroidota bacterium | reverse complement strand
GATCATTGCCTGATCACATGGGGTACTTTCGCAGAATAAATTTTAAAGGGGCTCTTCGGTACAGATATACGGGGATTCAGAATTGAAATGCTAAACTACAAACAATTCTGACAAGTGCAAATGGAATAGATAAAAAAAATTAAAAAATGCTACAGGTCAAATCCACTTGTATAAAAAAAAGGTGGTCAAAAGACCACCTCGTTGTTGTTAAACCTTGAGCTTAATTCTTATTAACAACGATCTTCTCAATGCCTTGCTCTCCTGTCTCACGCAATATGACCCTAAGGTTATATAAACCTGCTGTTAAGTTTTCTATCTGAAGGTTGTTGTTTGTAAACCCTTTCCACTGCCGAATTACACGGCCACTCATGTCAATCAGTGATACATCACGCATACCGTCTTTTTCGTCAAATATGACATTTACTTTGCTACCACTCACGCTGGGGTTGGGATAAACAATGGTCTTTGCCATTTGTCCTAAACCACGAACGGCGCGGATCTCGCTGAATCTTGCCCTTTGGTCAATATCAACTTGCTTAATGCGGTACTGGGTAACGCCCTTTGTTGCATTCTGATCAGTAAAAGAGTAGGCGAGTTCTGTTGGGCTGTAACCATTACCTGCCTTTGTCGTAACAAATGAAACGGTTTGCCAGTTCCCGGCGCCAATCAAACGCTGAATTTCAAAACCGAGATTGTTGGTTTCAGAAGCGGTTGTCCACTTGATGAACACTGCGCTGTTGCTGCGGGAAGCACTGAATACTTTAAAGCTAACAGGAAGCGGGCTTTGAGAGCCGCATGGAACCAGGTTGCCGTTAAGGTCGTATGCAATATGGAAAATGAATGTTGCATGATGCCCACCAAGATTATTGGTATTCGCAGGGCCCACATAATAACAATAAGTCACGGTACCATTGTTATTCAGTGTTCCCTCGCCAAAACTAACAAACGGTATCGGAGTGTTGGGATCAGTGGCGTCTGCAACGCTTAAGATCAGGGGTATGAGACTTTCGTCAATGGTTCCGTCAAACGTTAAGGTTACTGTTCCGGTAGCAGATACGCCATTTACATCGGGACACTGACCACCACCATTGCTGATTTTGTAGTCAGCAATACAGGGGAGGTCCTGGGAAAATGCGAAACTTACTGATGCAATCAGTAAAAAAGAAAGTAAAAACTTTTTCATGCTTCAAGGTTTTTGTTAAAAAAATTGTTTAACACGTACGTTATATGATGAGATAAGTCATCCCTTGTTGATGATTCAAAGTGTACGGGTTACCCCTACGGGAAGATTAGGCTGGTGTGTTATTCAGAAGAAATGGAGAGCAGAGTTATTCAAATAGGATGTGACCTTGACACGAGTACGGGATAGCAAACAATCTTTGCAGAGGGTAGGGATTAAGATAACGAAAAGTAATCAGGCATTTGCTTTACTTTACAGGATGTCTGATTGAACAGGATTTAAGATTGGCTTTTCGAAAAAGGAGTGTGGAAAAATGAAATGGATTAGGATGGCAAAATAGTGATTGATTTTCAAATGTGCAAGTTTTCTAATAGCTAAGTTCCTGTTATTTTCTTATCTGCCCACTCCATGGCCTTTTGGAACTGTTCTTTTTGGGTAAGGTTCGTATTATCCAGGGAAATCGAATTTTTTGCCGGTCGCAAAGGGCTTACTTCCCGATGGGAGTCAATGTAATCTCGCATCTCAAGGTTCGCCTTTACCTCTTCAATGGTAATATTGGGATTTTTATCGAACATTTCCTTAAACCTCCGTTCTACCCTTACAGAGCTATCAGCAGTCATGAATATCTTTAATTCGGCGTGTGGAAACACCACGGTTCCAATGTCCCTGCCGTCCATTATTATGCCCTTAGGCTCTCCCATTCTTTTCTGTTGGGCAACGGCAAATTCTCTCACTTCCCTGATGGCTGCGACCTCGCTAACTTTTTCGGCCACGACCATGTCCCGAATCACATATTCCACATTCTCTCCATTAAGATAGACATCGCTCGTGTGTGTTTTTGCGTTCGTTTGAAATTCAATATTTATCTGTTTCAGAGCTTTCTTCACGTCTTGTTTATCGGTCCAATCAACATGATTTCGTAAAAAATACAGCGTAATCGCGCGGTACATGGCGCCACTGTCGACATATAGATATTTCAAAGCCTTCGCCAACTGTTTCGCAAGCGTGCTCTTACCCGTGCTTGACCAACCATCAATGGTGATGATAATTTTTTTCATTTTCAACGTCTAGAGTCGACGAGGCAAAAATAAAAAGGAGTACCGTGATACGATACTCCTTTTCAAATTATATTGAAGTAAACTATGCTTTCGATTTTTCCTCTACTTTTTTGAAAGAGAATCTTAATTTCTGATTCTCTTTATCAAGATCAGCTAAAAGAATATCTCCCGCCTTCACATGTAAACTAAGTATTTCTTCCGCAAGTGGATCTTCAAGATATTTTTGGATAGCCCTGTGAAGAGGCCTTGCTCCGAACTGTACGTCGTATCCTTTGTCGGCCAGGAAGGATTTTGCATCCTCCGTCAACTCGAGAGTAAATCCCAGGTTGCTCAATCTCTTCATTACACCTTTCATCAGGATATCGATGATCTCGAAAATATTTTCCTTAGTAAGTGAATTAAATATTACCACATCATCAATCCTGTTCAGAAACTCGGGAGAAAACGTTCTCTTCAATGCTTTTTCAATAACAGCTTTGTTAGCCTCATCCTCATTTTGTACTCGTGAGGAAGTGGCGAATCCAACCCCAGCTCCGAAATCTTTTAACTGACGGGCACCGATATTCGATGTCATGATGATCGTCGTATTCTTGAAATCAACTTTTCTTCCAAGGCCGTCGGTTAATTGACCATCATCCAGAACCTGCAACAAGATGTTGTAAATATCCGGGTGTGCCTTTTCAATTTCATCTAACAGGATTACGCTATAAGGTTTGCGGCGCACTTTTTCAGTAAGCTGGCCACCTTCTTCATAGCCTACATATCCGGGAGGCGCACCAATCAACCGGCTGACAGTAAATTTCTCCATGTATTCACTCATGTCGATTCGTATCAACGCATCTTCTGAGTCGAACATATATC
>VBAU01000138.1 GCA_005883855.1 Bacteroidota bacterium | reverse complement strand
ATCCTGCCAACGCGATCCCTGAAAATTTCCGAAACACACTTGCATCAGACGTTGTGCAAGACTTTATTTCCGCGTCACACCCATATGCTCCATTAGCCATCCCGACGATGGCAACCGCGCTGAATATTGTAACTGCTCGTCCCGAATTATTTTTTGTGCCTGATGATCCGTCACTTGGTTTTTACAGACCAATTTTCGCCAGTACAGTCTGCACGTTGGAAGAAAAAGATCCATCGAGCCATGGTGAGGACACAAAAAGCACGATTAAAGTTTTCGATAAATTGACAGAAGACAATGAGCACAGAGCTGACCAGCCCATGGTCTTACGCGCGAGGTTGCTGGACATTCTCATTGGCGATTTCGACCGTCATTTTGATCAGTGGCGATGGGCCGCAACGGATACAGGCAAAGGGAAGTTGTATTATCCGATTCCGAAGGACCGGGACCAGGCCTTTTTTAGATCCAATGGAGTGATACTCGACATAGCTTCACTGAGAAGCCTGCAAATGCTGAGGGGGTTTCGTTACAACATAACCAAAGTAAACTGGCTAAACTGGGCCGCACGCGATTTTGATCGCCTGTTTTTAAATGATCTTGACGCGGATGAATGGAAGGAAGGCATTGCAGATTTTCAAAAAACAGTTACTGACTCTGTGATAATAGCTTCGGTACGGCAATTGCCACCGGCAATTTTCAAAATGGACAGTGCAGCTCTTGTTGGTAAACTCATTAGCCGCAGAAATATGTTGGAAGATGCAGGGCTGAAATATTACAGGTTTATTTCCAAAAGGGTGAATGTCGTCGGCAGCAATCAGAAAGAATATTTCAAGGTCACGGGCATCGGGAAGAAATTGGAGGTAAAGGTTTACGCAAGAAAAGGTAAAAACGATACCAGTTTTGTAATGTATGACCGGATTTTCGATCCGCGTGTAACCAAGGATATCAGGTTGTATGGTTTAAATGATGACGACAAGTTTGACATAGATCCTACAGCCAGATCAAGTACAAGACTAAGTATTATCGGTGGAAAAGGAAATGATACGTTCAATATCAGGGGACGCGTGATAAATTATCTGTACGATATAACCACCGAAAAGAATTTTATCGAACATCGAAGCCGAACAAGAAATTTATCTTCTAAGGAACCTCCGGTTAATTACTACAACATTTTAGGTTTTAATTATAACATTAGCCGCTTTCCCCGGTTTAATCTTGGTTATAATGTTGAAGACGGAGTGTTTGCAGGCCTGGGATTCTTTAGGAGAACTTACGGTTTCAGAAACTTACCGTATGCTACCGATCAACGTTTTGGAGTCCTTTACTCACCAAGACGAGGAGCCTACCGCATCGGTTACAAAGGAGAGTTCAATCATTTTTTCCGTAACAACGATGTATTGACCAATATGAATTTTGTCAATCCAACGCTGTACAACTTTTACGGTCTTGGGAATAAGACAAAGATCTATCCTCATGACATAAGCTTTTATCGTACCCGTTACAATATTGCAGATGCGGAACTTCTTTTTCGACGGCGTTTTTATGAGAGATTGCATATAATGCTAGGACCAAAAGTCTTTCACTATTGGTTTACTCCGACTGATAACACCGGGCGAATACTGGAGGAACCATCTGTAGCCGGCCTGGATTCATCCAGTGTGTATGAGAAAAAAACATATGTCGGGGGCAAGCTTGCCGTTAATTTCAACAATCTGAACAATGAACTCTTTCCAACGCGCGGAGTGCAATGGAACACCGATTTTGTTTCCATGGCAGGTATAACAAAAAATTCACACAATATCACTACCCTTACGTCAGATATGAGCGTATACGCCAGCGTTAGTGAGGCCGCTAATTTCATAATGGTAGCGCGTTTTGGGGCAGGTCATATATTTAGTAAACACTTTGAATATTTCCAGGCGTTAAATTTAGGGGCCAATAATTTTCTGCGTGGTTTCAGAAAAACAAGGTTTTCCGGTTCATCCATAGCTTACAACAGCCTTGAAGCAAGAATAAAATTGGTTGATGTAAGATCATATCTTTTCCCGGGCATTCTCGGCCTCGTTTTGTTTAATGACGTTGGAAGAGTCTGGATAAAAAATGAATCGTCAACAAAGTGGCACGATGCGCTGGGAGGTGGTTTCTATTTCATACCATTTAAGCTGGTCTTGATTTCTGCCACGATTGCTTTTTCCAAAGAAGAAAGGCTTCTCAATTTTTCCGTCGGAACAAAACTGAACCTTACTTTCTAAATCTGAAAATATGATTAATAACATTTACAAGGAGGTTGAAGATCATGTCACCAAAATGTTTGAGGCTAATACAAAGGCTAAACTGATTTTTCATGCCCTGGACCATACCAGGAAAATCGTCAAAAGGACCGAAGAGATTGCCGCGCATTACAAGCTTACCGAGAAAGAAATGATGGCGTTGTATACCGCTGCATGGTTTCACGATACCGGGCACCTTTTCGTTGCGCCAGAGGTTCACGAACAGAAAGGCGTCGAGTTGATGAAATTGTTTATGGAGAGCCATTACCCCGATCCGGAATTGATAGCACTCATTGAAGGATGTATACTTGCGACAAAACGCTCGGTAGCTCCAACTACTTTATTGCAACAGATAATTTGTGATGCCGACACTTACCATCTCGGTACGAAAGATTTCAAAAAGACGAACAAGCTGGTCAGAAAAGAAGCGATGATGGAAAAAGCTATATCTAAAACCGAGTGGGATATACAGACACTTGAGTTCCTTGAACATCATCAATACTACACTTCTTACTGTATCGAATTATTGAATGAAGGCAAAAAACAAAATATTGAAAGGCTCAGGCAAAAGATCGCTGAAACTACAGTACAGGCGGATGAAAACCAGCTCTTCGGCGCCCAAACAAAAACGGATGTCAAGGCAGATAAACAAACAAGCAGCCTGATCTCAAAGGGAATTCAAACGATGCTTCGTCTGGCTTCGGGCAATCATTTACGATTAAGCGAAATGGCGGACCGAAAAGCCAATATACTCATCTCCGTCAACGCAATTATTATTTCCGTCAGCGTGTCTCTTTTATTTCGAAAATTTGAGACTGATCCCTTTCTTGTGATACCTACTATCATTTTTCTTTTATCATCTGTCATTACGATCGTTCTTTCCATATTGGCTACCCGACCTACGGTGACGGGTGGAAAATTTGCGAAGGAAGACATTACGAACAAAAAAGTGAACCTGTTGTTCTTTGGAAATTTTTACAAGGCCACCCTGGAAGATTACAAATGGGGAATGAGTATCATGATGCGCGATCCTGAATACTTATATGGATCCCTGATCAAAGACGTGTACTACCTGGGAGTGGTGCTCGGGAAGAAATACAAACTATTGCGCATAGCATACAACATCTTCATGACCGGCATTGTGATTTCCGTAATAGCATTCACCATAGCCGTTTTCACTCAAGCGCCTCACAACACAACCGTAATTACAAATCCAACAACGCCACCATTGTAATAAAAAATGAAAAGTGATGTTCTACAACAGGGAACTCAGCTGGCTCGGTTTTAATTACAGGGTGTTGCAGGAAGCGACCTCCCCGTCAGTTCCCTTGTTCGAGCGATTGAAATTTTTGTCGATCTTTTCTTCCAATCTGGATGAGTTTTTCCGCGTACGTTATCCTGCCGTGATTGCTTTTTCAGTGCTAAAAAATAAAATGCAAAAAAAGATCTCTAATGAATCTGGAGAGGAGATCCTTGAAAAAATCCAAAATGAGGTAGCACGACAGTTCGAGGAATTCGGTCAAATCCTGTTACAGCAAATTTTGCCTTCGCTTAAAGACAACGGCATTTATGTTTACTACGGTGAACCGATCAAACCAGAACATAGAGATGAAATAGCAGAGATTTTCTTAGCACAGGTGCTATCATTTATCCAACCGATTTTACTTGACGGGAAAAACAAATTTCACCCGGAGAACAATCAACTATATTTCAGCGTTTCCTTAAAAAAACCGGGAGATGAATTAATACGGCACGCTATCGTTAACATTCCGTCTGATAAACTGCCGCGTTTCTTCACTCTGTCTTTTTTGGACAACCACCATCATGTAATCTTTATTGACGACATCATAAGGGAGAACATGGCAATGATTTTTCCAGGCTTTGAGATACTAAGTATCTACAGCTTTAAAATAAACCGCGACGCTGAATTAAATCTTGAAGAGGAATATAACATTGACACCCTAAACAAGATAGAAAAACAGTTGAGTAAGCGAAACTTTGGCCCTCCTACCAGGTTCTTGTTTGAAACAGGAATGCCTCAATATATCCAGCTGTTCCTGACTTCGGTTCTTGATCTAAAGCTGGATGAAATATTTGCCGGTGGCCGTTATCATAATCTAAAGGACCTGGTAACGCTCCCAACATTCGGGAAGAGCCTATCTTATGACAGGTTAGAGCCGGTGAGAAAGAATTTCTCCGCGAGTGCTGGCATTTTTAGCCTTATAAGTGCGAAAGATATTTTGATCCACTTGCCATACCAATCTTACAATCCCATCCTTTCATTTTTCAACCAGGCCGTTATCGACCCGGATGTGACGGAAATGTATATTGCCCTGTACCGCGTGGCGTCAGAATCTCATATTGCCAACGCATTGATCAGTGCGGCAAGAAATGACAAGAAAGTAACTGTTTTCCTGGAGTTAAAGGCGAGGTTTGACGAAGCAAATAATATCCAATGGAGCCGGCGAATGAAGGATGCTGGAGTGAAAATTATTTATAGCATCCCCGGGATTAAGGTACATTCTAAGATTGCACTGATCCGCAAAAGGGAAAAGAATAGAATCATTAATTACTCCGTACTGAGTACCGGCAACTTTAATGAGACTACTGCACGGTTTTATACCGATCATGTTTTGCTTACAGCAAATCAAGACATAGCCAAAGAATTACTCGACCTTTTTGAGTTCTTGCAGCAAAGAAGATTACCGCGACATCATGGTGAATTAAAATTTGAAAACCTGCTGGTATCTCAATTCAACATGGTCGATCGGTTTAATGAGCTCATACAAAGTCAGGTTAACGAGGTAAAACACGGAAGGGAGGGCGTCATCAGGATCAAGCTGAATAACCTGGAAGAGCCGGAAATGATCACCGCACTTTACAAAGCGAGTCAAGCCGGTGTAAAAATAAAATTGATTATAAGAAGCGTTTGCTGTTTGATACCATCCCAGGTGGGTTTAAGTGAGAACATTGTGGCAAAAAGAATTGTGGATCGTTACCTGGAACATTCACGCATTTTTATTTTTGGGCCTAATGACAACTGCCGGGTAATCATTGGATCGGCCGATTGGATGAACAGAAACCTTCACCGCCGAATTGAAGTTTGCGTGCCTGTACTGAATGCCGATTGCAAAAAAGAATTACTTGACTATTTTGAATTGCAATGGAATGATAATGACAAAGCAGTCATGATAAGCGATATAATGGAACGACAATTGCCCGCCATAAACGGAGAGATCGTGAATGCCCAAACGGCAATCTACAATTACATTAGGCAAAAAGCATGAGACCCGTTCCACCCATATCAAGAGGATTTTCTGTAATCAAAAGATATAAGCTCAGGATGATTCTGATTGTAGCCATTTCCTGGACGGCGATCGATTCACTCTTCTATATCTTCCGGCTCACCGAGCAACCTCTTCCTTCCAAATATGCCCTATTTCAAAAACATACAACCCAAACCATTCTTTTGCGCGAGGCCAACGTTTTCTTCCTGAGTATGGTAATGGCCTACTTCCTGATATTTTTTATGAAGAATTTTTTTAGAAGGAGCTCATTATGGCTGAACATATTTTTAAAATCACTTATCCTCATTGTTGCCGCGCTTATCATTAATTTCTTTATACACTTTTCGTATTCAACGCTCATTGCAAAGCACGCCGCGTCATATGCCCTGACAAGTTTCTATCGCAATACATTCGAAACACCGTGGCTCATTCAAAAAATTCCGGAATGGATCATTCTTTTTGTTCTTACACAACTTATCATCGAGATCAATGAGAAATATTCACCGGGAGTTTTTGTCGACATAATGCTTGGCAAGTATGTACAGCCAAAGGATGAAAAAAGGATCATCATGTTCATCGATTTAAAAGATTCGACCGCTATTGCTGAGAGACTAGGTCATAAAGAATATTTTAAATTCATCCGGGATTTTATTTATTATATCTCCACTGGTCTTATGGAATACGGCGGTCGCATCTATCAATATGTAGGTGATGAAATCGTGGTTTCATGGCCCTATTCAAGAAGGAACGCGAGGAAATGCGTTTATGCCCTCATCGAGGCAAGAAAATCACTGAACAAAAATCTAAACGTTTTTACAAATAATTATGGCGTCACACCCGAGTTTAAGGCAGGCATTCATGCGGGCGAAGTAACCATTGGTGAGATCGGCATCATCAAGAAAGACATCGTGATGAGTGGCGACACGATGAACACAACCGCCCGGATTCGCACGGCATGTAATGAACTCAACCAAAAATTTATTGTATCCAAAGATTTCCTCGACCTGATTTCTTTAAAAAACTGGCAGGCCGAATCTCTCGGGCCGATTGAGTTGAAAGGAAAGAACAGCAGCCTTGAATTGTTTGCTCTAAAAATCTAGTGCCTTTCTAACAACCAAACAGAACTAATTTTGCGGTCTGTATGCATGAGCATCATACTCACTCACACAATTCAAGGCCGGACGGCATCAATAGTAAATTTGTTATTGGCATCCTTCTAAACTTAGCCTTCCTTATAGCCGAAGTCATTACGGGTCTCATTTATAATTCTATAGCTTTGCTTACCGATGCAGGTCATAATGCAAGCGATGTGGCGAGCCTTTTGCTCTCCCTGATCGCATTCGGCATCGCAAGAAAAAAATCAACCTCCCAATTTACATATGGCTTTAAGAAGACAACGGTACTTGCAGCGTTGACGAATGCAGTCATCTTGCTTATTGCCATCGGAATCCTGGGGTTTGAATCGATATCACGACTGTTTAAGCCGCAACCGGTCCAGGGCGGAATTATTGCATGGATCGCGGGAGTGGGCATTCTGATTAATAGCATATCTGCATACTTGTTTTACAGGCACAAGGAAAAAGATTTGAACGCAAAGGCCGCTTACCTTCATTTGCTCGGCGACGCACTGGTGTCATTGGGAGTGGTCGCAGCAGGAATTGTAATGAGTTACACAGGTTGGTACTGGCTCGATCCTTCCGTTGGACTTGTGATAATGGTTGTAATATTAATCAGCACATGGAGTTTGTTACGCGACAGTTTCAAAATGACGATAGACGCGGTGCCGTCCGGGCTTGAATTGGAGAAGGTGAAGAAAATCATTCTGCAAGTCGAGCATGTGCAGCAGGTGGGTCATGTACATGTCTGGCCGCTCAGCACCACGGAAAATGCATTGACAGCTCACGTGGCCATTGACGAAAAACTAAATTTTGATGAAAAATTGAAAGTGGTAGAAAACATAAAGCATGAGTTACGTCACCACGACATTCATCATAGCACTATTGAGTTGGAAAAGATTGTAACTTGATGTCTGGGTAAGTACCTTAGAAGCTTCCCTGCTATGAGGCCTTATATGAGAATCCTTGCGGTGATCGCAACAGAATGTCGAAATAGATTCAGTTCGTCTGCAGATTACAAATACTTCCTGATCTCTTCAACCAGTTCTGTCTTTGTAATAGGAATTCCCATGATCTTGTTGTAGCCGATAGCATCCACAAAGTACACGTCGCGAATGATCTTAATTAGTTGTCCATCGTTGATCTCAGGGATCAGCACTTTTTCATAACTCTTGAGAATGTCTCCGAGGTTTTTGGGGAATGGCCGGACATATCTTAGATGTGTGTGTGCCACCGAATGACCTTCATTCAACAAGTCCTGAACGGCTGTTTTTATGGCGCCGTATGTTGAGCCCCATCCGAGGACCAGCACTTTTCCCTTCGCCGGTCCGTTATCAAGTTTTTGTTCAGGGATATAATCGGCGATCTTGTCCACCTTTTGTTGCCTGATCTTAACCATCAACTGGTGATTCTCCGGATCATAACTCACGTTGCCTGTA
>VBAU01000137.1:19978-22724 GCA_005883855.1 Bacteroidota bacterium | reverse complement strand
GCTGAACAGCTGGTAAGCCTTTCAGTGAAGGAAGTAAACGAATTAGCAAAGATCCTGAAAGAAGAATACGGCATTGAGCCGGCAGCTGCTGCCGTGGCCGTTGCCGGTCCCGCTGCAGGTGGTGGTGCTGGAGCTCCTGCTGTGGAGGAAAAAACTTCTTTCAACGTGTTATTAAAAGCCGCTGGAGCCAACAAGCTGAACGTAGTGAAAATAGTAAAAGATTTAACCGGTCTTGGACTCAAGGAAGCCAAAGAACTGGTTGATGGCGCTCCGAAAAATGTGAAAGAAGGAGTTGCTAAAGCAGAGGCTGACGAAGTAGCTAATAAGCTGAAGGAAGCTGGGGCCGAAGTGGAGATCCAGTAATGCATAAAGATCTAATGTAAAGGGCCGTTTGGAAAAACGGCCCTTCTGTTGTGTCGTTGTAATTTAGTTAATAAGCGATTAATGTTGAATTGTCTTAAACTCCTTCCTATCTTTGATATCTTAACTCAAAAATCATGATACAAGCTAATTTACTAGGCGTGCTTGGTACACAGGAGATCATTATTATTCTCGTTATTGTCCTGTTGTTATTCGGCGGCCGTAAAATTCCTGAACTGATGAGGGGGTTGGGTCGTGGTGTTCGTGAATTCAATGAGGCAAAAAACAACGTAAGACAGGAAATCGAGAGTAATGTCAATGACATAAAAAAAGAACCTAACACAACTTCACAACAACCCTAACGGGTCTCGTCTTTATTTCTTTAAAGGTTTTGTCTTTGTTTGAATTCTCTTCTATTTCGCAATACCATGCGCAATTAAAGGATGGAACTGCAAGTTGCCGCGAGGCAGTTGAATATTTTCTCAAAAAAATATACGGCAGCAAACACTTAAATGCATTTATCGAAGTGTATGCTGACGAAGCTTTGAAAAAAGCGGAGGAGCTTGATAAAAGAAGAAATTCAGGCCACTCTATCCATTCATTGCACGGAGTAGTCATTGGTCTGAAGGACATCATAGCGTATAAAGGCCACCGTCTTACCGCTGCATCAAAGATCCTGGATGGTTTTACTTCTATTTATTCGGCCACTATTACCGAAAAATTGCTTCAGGAGGAAGCTATCATTATCGGCGATTGCAATTGTGACGAGTTCGCGATGGGATCTACCAATGAAAATTCTGCCTATGGAAAAGTATTAAATGCAAAAGATGAAACTAGAATTCCAGGTGGTTCTTCTGGCGGCTCTGCTGTGGCAGTGCAAGCAGGTCTTTGCATGGTCTCACTGGGAAGCGATACAGGCGGGTCGGTGCGTCAGCCCGCGGATTTCTGCGGTATAGTCGGATTAAAACCGACGTACGGCCGCATATCGCGACATGGGCTGATTGCATATGCATCATCGTTTGACCAAATTGGCATCTTCGGAAATAATATTGCCGATGTCGCCACGGTTTTAGAACGAATCGCTGGCGCCGATGATTTTGATGCCACCGTTTCACAAAATAAAGTTGATTCGTACAGTGCAGAACTTCGCTACGATCAGAGTAAGAAATATCGATTTGCTTATTTTGATGAAGCACTCAATCATTCGAGTCTTGACCCGGAAATAGCAGGCGCGATAAAAAAAACGATCGTGGGATTAAAGAACAGTGGTCACACGGTTGAGCCCGTTCGATTTGAATACCTGGATTACATTGTTCCTGCGTATTACGTCTTAACTACAGCCGAAGCTTCGTCAAATCTTTCAAGATTTGATGGTGTGCGGTATGGCTACAGAACCGGGCATACAACTTCTGATCTTGTCGACTTTTACAAACTCACCCGTTCCGAAGGTTTTGGCAAGGAAGTAAAACGCCGCATCATGTTGGGTACATTTGTTTTGAGCACTGGCTATTACGATGCCTATTTTAGTAAAGCACAGCAGGTGAGACAATTGCTCGTGAGCAAAACGAACGATATCTTTTCGAATTATGATTTTATTTTAATGCCGACGTCACCGGCCCCGGCGTTCAGAATTGGGGAGAAAATGGACGACCCCATCGCCATGTATCTCGCGGATATTTTCACGGTTATGGCCAACCTGGTAGGATGTCCCGCTATTTCTCTTCCTCTCTACAAACACAGTACTGGCTTGCCTTTCGGGCTGCAGGTGATGGCCAAAAATTTTAATGAAGTATCTTTGCTGCAAGCTTCGCAGAAATTGATGCAATCAAAACCCCTGGAAGTTTAGACAGCCAAATTGGAGCTACTTCATTTGAACACTTAGCCTTCGCATTGTACGCGCTGCGTGTCACAAGCGAAGTACAATCGGACCCAAAACAGCTTGCTCAACAAAAATGATTTGTGATGCGGATGCAGAAAAAGTTTCTACCATTTGTCTTTTCTGCTTTGTTTGTTTTCCTTCATTCAAAGTCGAACAGTCAATCGCAATTGTCCCCTCTTCACGATTCGACTGATACAAGAATCGGCAATGATTCATTGATTGAACACAACACCCTGCATGATCCAAGGAGAGCCTTTCGGGATCTGTTTATTTCCAGTTCTGAAAAGATGGACAATTATTCAGTGCAGTTGAATCCAAGGGCTATCAGTTTTGTACAGGACTATATGGCCATCCATACCGCGCAATTGGAACAGATGAAAGGATGGGGCAAGCCATATTTTGACCTAATGGAGGGCATATTAAATGCGCACGGTCTACCGGGAGAACTAAAATACCTTGCTGTGATCGAGTCAGACTTAAGATCGTCTGCCTTGTCGTGGGCAGGTG
>VBAU01000137.1:13731-19944 GCA_005883855.1 Bacteroidota bacterium | reverse complement strand
CACTGCAAGAATAATGGGACTGAAAGTTGGACCCTACCTTGACGAACGAAGCGATTATTATAAAAGCACCCATGCCGCGGCCAGGTACCTTAAAGAACTTTATTCAACTTACGGTGATTGGCTCTTAGTAATCGCAGCTTATAACGGCGGCTCAGGAAATGTAGACCATGCCATCCGAAAAAGCGGTAGCCGGAACTTCTGGAATCTTCAAAATTACTTGCCGGAGGAAAGTCGCAATCACGTAAAAAAGTTTATCGCGACTCATTATATCATGGAAGGAAATGGCGGTATCACCACAGTCACAAAAGAGGAGGCAAAAGATGTGATGATCACTGACCCAAAAAATCTTTTGACGCCGGACGAGCTGCAAAATTCCAAAGTTCAAATCATTTCCGGAAAGTATAAGTCATTTGTAATTGCCAAAAACATTGGGATAGACATTGCGGGTTTCAATCGTTACAATCCAAATTTCGATAAGCAGATTGCAGTAAAAGGAACATTTGATCTTCGATTGCCAGCCGACAAAATGGATGTATTCAACGCAAAGAAGTACCAGATACTGGAAGAGTCTTTGAAATTCTTGCTGGCCCCAGTAAGCGATGGTCGAAAATAATGCTTTCGAATCTGCGGCTATCTATCAGCACATACACTCGCCAACCCAGGGCCGATGCGGTTTATCCTAGCGCCTGCATTAATGCTTGAGCCTTCAGCAGGCATTCTTTCCATTCTTTCTTTGCGTTGCAATAAAACGTAATGCCAGATCCGGTTTGAAAAGAAAGGTAGCGGTTAGCTGCGTTGTACGTGATGCTTCTGATCACCACATTAAGATCAAAGTCGCCATCGGGTGTTATATAACCAAGTGCACCAGAAAAGATCCCTCGTTTTGTTTTTTCATACTTTTCGATAAGATCCAACACGTTTTTCTTCGGTGCACCCGTCATAGAACCCATTGGAAAAGTCGCCCGGATGATGTCATTAAACAAGACATCGCTATTTAATGTTCCGCTTACGGTTGAGATCATTTGATGGACCTGCGGAAAGGAATATAGCCCATAGAGTTCGTCTACTTTCACCGTGCCTTCGATACAAACCTTTGAAAGATCATTACGCACAAGGTCAACGACCATCACGTTCTCGGAACGTTCTTTTGAACTATTCAGCAATTTGTTTTTGTCTTGATCATCTCTAGTCGTGTCACGACTTCTTCTTGACGTGCCCTTTATTGGCTGGGATATAATTTTCGTTCCTGTTTTTTTCAGGAATCGCTCTGGGCTGGCACAAATCAAGTATGTATCATTGAGCCTGTACAATGCAGAAAAGGGATTGGGCGAGATAATCGATAATTTTCTGTACACATTCAAAGGATCAATAATGACGTTCTCGGCATAAAACTCCTGGCAAAAATTGATCTCATAACAATCCCCTCGAAGGATATGTTGTTTCAGTTCTTCAATGATCGCAATATATTCTTGCCTTTGAATTCGATTGGAGAACCGTATTGATTGTGGTGTAGGTTGATTTGACGGCTGAATGCTTAAGATTTCGTCCAGTATGTTTTGTTCATCTTTTCCTGAGCTCTCGATGATCAGTTCTTTTTTATTGAACCTGATCAATATCTCCGGCTGAAAGAAAAAGAGATTGGGAAAGTCAATATGATCATCATGTGAAGAAATCGTATGCTCGATCTCATTTTTCAGATCATATGCTAAATGGCCGAATAGCCAATCACTTTTTTCTGAGATAAATTGTTGCAATTGTTCTAGGCCATTGCCCTGGCGAAATTTTACGCACGACCGAACGCCAGCAGCGAGGACACATTCTATGGAATTCAGCGGTGATCGGTACTCATGATTATCCAGGAAACAAAATATGCTGAACCGATTTGCCCAGTTCAGCACATTGTTCTTTAATTGCGTGAAATTAGTAACAGGAAAAATGCAGTTGGTGCTGGTTGCGTGAGTCAACGTTTATAAAAGAATTAGAAGTCATCTTCTTCGTCATCATCAAAGCCGCGCTCATTAAAAAGATCCATGTCTTTGAATTCTTCGTCAAGCTTGAAGTCTTCCTCTTCTTCTTCACCTTTCTTTCCACCACCACTCTTCTTCGCTTTTGATTTCGGTATATCAAATTCTTCAAAGTCCGGATCCCAGTTTTCCTCCTCCTCCACTTTATCCCAATCATCTACCTCATCCTCTGCGTCATCATCGTCCTCGTCTTCACCAGTGGTGCTTTTTGAAGCGGATCCAGCTTTCCCTTTTTTTGCTACCGGAGTTTCCATCTCATCATCCTCTTTAATATCGTCATCATCGTCCTCTTCAAATTGCTTTTTTGATTTGGTCGAAGATTTTTTTTCCGGTTCTTGGGATTCGGTTTTTGTTTTTTCTAAGGATTTTTTTCCCTTGTCGGATTTACTCGTCATATTCTCAGGATTAGTAGGTGTAAATTTCAACGAAGTTTTTAAATCGCCAAATTTTTTAAAAATTATTTTTTTTGAGCGTTGAACGCAGCCGCATTAACGTTCTCAGAGACTAACATATATAAGTTAGACCGTACTTATTGCAAAGAAACTATTTGTTCCCTTCCGGGGCCATTGGAAATATACTGAATATTAATTCCTAGTTCCTTATTGATAAATCCCACGTATTGCTTCATGGCATCAGGCAATTCTGATGGCGATTTCGCTGCACTGGTGGAAATGTTCCAACCTTCAAAATCTCGATACACAGGGTCAATATTGATCCTCGTCATCTGAAAAGGAATCTCCGTGCTCTCGTTGCCGTTAAGTTTATAAGCAATGCAAATTTTCAACTGCTCGAAAACATCCAATACATCGGCTTTGGTCATAACGAGCTTCGTTACTCCATTTACCATGCAGGCAAACCGAAGAGCCACCAAATCAATCCAACCGCAACGTCTGGGTCTTCCCGTTGTGGCGCCGAATTCGTTCGCAATTTTTCGCCCGTCTCATCATTTAGTTCCGTGGGAAACGGACCACCTCCGACGCGGGTACAATAAGCCTTCGTGACACCAATAACTTCGCCGATTTTCTGCGGCGCTACTCCGAGACCACTACAGACGCCTGCGGTAATAGTATTGGAAGAAGTGACAAACGGAAATGTGCCAAAATCGATATCAAGCATACTGCCCTGCGCACCCTCTGCGAGAACCTTCTTGCCGTTCTGCAATTTGGAATTGATGAAATATTCGCCATTCACAATATTCATGTGCTTCAAAAATTCCACCGCTTCAAAAAACTCTTCCTCCCACACCGAGATATCTTCATTGAACGCATAGTTGTCGAGAAGTTTTTGATGCTTGAGTCGCAGCTTAATGTAAGAGGTTGTGAAACTTTTATCCAACAGGTCACCAACTCGTAAACCGTTTCTCCCCGTTTTGTCCATATATGCAGGGCTATTGCCTTTCAAGGTTCATGGTGACAAGCTTGAGCCGCCTAAACCAGTCAAGCAGNNNTGAGTAGGAAGAATTAAATGTGTCCGTTCCGCAATAAATAAATTCTTCTTAACATCGATGCCAAACGCTGCAATAGTATCACATTCTTTTTTCAAAATTACCGGGTCGAGCACTACACCGTTTCCAACCAGGTTTATCACTCCTTCATGAAAAACACCAGAGGGAATCTGGTGCAAAACGATTTTCTTGTCTTTGACATACAGAGTGTGACCCGCATTTGGCCCCCCCTGAAACCTCGCTATGAGATCATAATCCTTGGCAAAAAAATCAACGATCTTACCCTTTCCTTCGTCGCCCCACTGGAGCCCGAGAATTACATCAACCATTGAGTATGAGTTAAAGTATCAATTACGACAACGTTAGTTTAGCGCTGGCAAAAATAAATACTGAACAATAGTTTTTTGGTAATATTCTGAAATGTTAATAAGAAAATTCTATTCGAAAATGCTCTGAAATAGCATGCTTTAGCAACGAGTTAGGCCGCTTCAGTATCAAAGCGGTCAACAGAATGTATGCCTGTAAGCCCCCGAAGCCTGGTAACAAGTTCGTCCAGCTCTTCTTTATCATGCACATACACTCTCATGTTGCCTTCGAATAGCCCTTCTTTAGCCTCGATGGTTATTGCAGCAATATTGATCCACATTTCCCCAGAGATCAGGTTAGTAATTTTATTGACAACTCCTACGTCATCAAGGCCGATTATCCTCAAACCGGTGAGGAATGATATTTCTTTGTTTTTGGCCCACTTCGTCTTGACAACCCGGTGCCCGTAATTAGCTAATAATTTCGCCGCGTTAGGGCAGTTAGTCCGATGAATAGTCAGGCCTTTGCCGGTCGTTACAAAACCAAACACGTCATCGCCGGGAATAGGTTTACAACAATTCGCAAGATTATAAACGATTTTGTCACTGCTTTCACCAAAAATAATTAGCTCCGTTTCTTTTTTTGAGATCGTTGGAACAATCTCGGGTTTCAACTCGTGAACCTGCTTGACTGGTTTAGGCGGCTCAAGCTTGTCACCATGAACCTTGAAATCCTTAATATCCTTAAGATCGAGATTCTTTATAGACACCTGGTAAAACAGATCTAAGGGCGAGCCGAGCTTATACCAATTGACGAGCTCCTCGATGTTGTGTTGTGAAAATGCGGCCCCAATTCCCTCAAGCTTTCTCTGTAACGTATATTTTCCTTCCTCAGCGATTTTTCTTTTCTCTTCCTTTAACGCATCTTTTATTTTACTTTTTGCTTTCGCAGTAACGACAAAAGTCAGCCAATCCTCAGAGGGCTTTTGTTTATTGCTCGTGATGATCTCAACCTGGTCGCCGCTGCGAAGCTTTTGACTAATAGGAACCAACTTATGGTTCAGCTTGGCGCCAATGCATTTTACACCAATTGCGCTGTGAATTGCAAAAGCAAAATCCAGTGCGGTTGAACCAACTGGTAACATCTTTACGTCACCCTTCGGAGTGTACACATAAATTTCTTCCGCAAGGAAACTGGTTTTAAAATCCTGGAGAAAGTCAATACTGTCGGTGTCTTCGGCAGAGATCACCTCGCGTATCTGTTGAAACCATTTGTCAAACCGACTTTCATCGGGGCCGCCTTCTTTGTATTTCCAGTGTGCGGCTAAACCCTTTTCAGCAATTTCGTTCATTCGCTTGGTCCTTATCTGCACTTCAACCCAACGCCCTTCAGGTCCCATCACGGTCGTATGTAAGGCCTCATATCCGTTGCTCTTCGGATTGCTCAACCAATCTCTCAATCTTTCCGGAGACGGCGTGTACTCATCAGTGATCAGTGAGTAGACCTTCCAGCAGTCTTCTTTTTCTCTTTCAGTGGGTGAATTCAAGATAACACGGATGGCAAACAGATCGTATACTTCTTCAAACGCGACTCCCTTTTTCTTCATCTTTGTCCATATCGAATGAATGCTTTTTGGCCGACCATAGATGTCAAAGTCAAAACCGCCTTTTTCAAGTTTTTCGTTTAATGGCTTAATGAACTCGTTAATGTATTTGGTCCTTTCCCGTTTTGTTTCGGCCAGTTTTTGGGCTATCTCTCTATATGTTTCCGGTTCCAGGAATTTCATCGACAGATCTTCCATCTCCGTTTTGATATTGTACAGACCCATACGATGAGCCAACGGAGCATACACGTATACTGTCTCGGACGCAATTTTCAATTGTTTCTCCCGCTTCATGCTGTCAAGCGTTCGCATGTTGTGAAGCCGGTCCGCAAGTTTGATCAGGATTACCCGGGGGTCGTCTGTGAGAGTAAGCAGTATCTTCTTGAAATTTTCAGCCTGCTTGGACGCATTTACGTCGATGACATTTGAGATTTTGGTGAGTCCGTCGACGATTCTGGCGATCTCACTTCCAAAATCTCTTTCCACGTCTTCCAACGATATGTCTGTATCCTCAACTGTGTCATGTAACAGGGAGCAAATGGTTGAGCGAATGCCCAGCCCGATTTCCTCGACACAAACCCTGGCCACTGCCAAAGGATGAAGAATATAAGGTTCGCCACTTTTGCGCCGCATTGTCTTGTGAGCATCTGCGGCAATTTCAAAAGCAAGCCGGATCGTTTTTCGGTCGCCAGCCTTCAGTTTTGCTTTCAAACTGCGCAGCAAGGCACGGTATTCCCGGAGGATCAGCTTCTTTTCCCGATCCTCGCTAAGGTTGTATTTGGGAATCTGCGCAACGGCTTCCATGGTTAACAAATTTACACAAAAGCGGCCGCTTT
>VBAU01000137.1:13067-13713 GCA_005883855.1 Bacteroidota bacterium | reverse complement strand
GCGCTACATTTGCAGCCCCTTTTTGAATTACAGTTCAAAAGGTTGACTATTTGTAAAGGTCTGAAAAGTTTTGCTGGAGAGTATATAACTATCCCACCTGTTAAACTTTTGAAACCTTTAAACATGCGGGTGTGGTGAAATTGGTAGACATACCAGACTTAGGATCTGGCGCCGCAAGGCATGGGGGTTCGAGTCCCTCCACCCGCACGATGAGAATTACGAATAGGAACAAGGAATTCGAATTTCAGAACTTGTTCGGTTCAACGTTCCATGTTTCTTGTTCATCCGTAAAATCGAGCTTATGGCTACCGTTACAAGAGAGAATATAGGGCTGCTGAATGACAAGATCACGCTGTCTTTGTCAAAAGACGACTACTTACCGGCTTTTGAGAAATCACTGAAGGAATATAGCAAAAAGGCTAACATACCGGGATTTAGAAAAGGCATGGTTCCTGCCGGCCTGATCAAGAAAATGTACGGGAATTCCTTATTCACAGATGAAGTGCTCCGCTCCATTGATCGTGAACTTGTGAAGTACCTGGAAACAGAAAAGGTTGACATTTTCGCGCAACCGCTTCCAGATGAGTTAAACCTTCGTCAACTCGATGTAAATACCCCCGCTGATTATCATTTCTCCTTCGAGATC
>VBAU01000137.1:0-12995 GCA_005883855.1 Bacteroidota bacterium | reverse complement strand
CGAAATGATCAACAATGAGATTGCGCGCCTGCAAAACAGGTATGGCAATATGAAAGATGAGGAGACTGTTACCACCGAGGAAAATGTTTTGAATGTCACATTCAGTGAAGCGGATGAAAATGGGAACAATGTACCCGAAGGAATTGCCAAAGACAATTCACTACTCGTAAAATATTTTGCCGAAGCGATACGCAGGGACCTGATTGGTAAAACAAGAAATGATTTTCTTATTATCAAATTAAAAACCGGATTTGAGGATAAGGAACGGGAATGGATCCTGGGTGATCTTGGATTGAATAAAGATGATGCAGCGGCAGCAGAAAAGAACTTCAAAGTGTTGATCACTAAAGTTGGATTGCTGGAAAAAAGAGAATTGAATGAAGGATTTTTCAACCAACTTTATCCAAATGGCGATGTAAAGTCCGAAGCTGACTTCAGGAACAAGATCAAAGAAGAGATACAGGCATATTGGGACGGGCAAGCGAGGACTCAACTTCAGCACCAGGCTTACCATGAATTACTAGACCATACCGAAATAACATTTCCTGAGAAATTTCTCAGGAAATGGATGAAAACGCAGGGTGAAAAACCGAAGACCGATGAAGAAATTGAGAAAGAATTCCCCGTCTTCATCAATCAACTTAAGTGGACCTTGATTTCGGACAAGATAGTTTCCGAGAACAGCATTCAAGTAACCCCTGACGAAATCCGAAACTTCGCCAGGCAGCAACTTTTTGGATATATGGGAATGGGTCAACTGAATGAAGACCAACCCTGGGTGAATGACTATATTGAAAAGATGATGAAGGATCGCAAGTACATTGAAGACGCATACAACCGTATCCAGGGGCAAAAGATTTTTGAGTGGGCAGAACGGCAATTGAACCCGCAAGAAAAAGAAATCAGTACTGAAGAATTTACGAAAATGGTAGAGGCTCATCAGCATCATCATCATTAACCAACTTATTGAGTTACTCCGATGACTTTCTGCAGGATCAGATTGTCATAAGTGCCAATTCGTCTTCTCATCGCGACTAAACCGTGTCTCCCCCACTAATTCGTGTCAGTATTTTGTTGTTTTCTCGTTTGGACGGATATTTGTTGGCTTAAATTTCCAACAAACAAATATTCTTATGGGCTTTAACTCCGAATTTGAAAATTATGCCGTTAAGCACAGGGGCATTTCCAGCAACACGTTGCATGGTTACGCTTCTCACCTGGTAACGGCCCTTACGCCAAATATAATTGAAGAACGTCCGATGAATGTTGCCGTGATGGACGTCTACAGCCGACTGATGATGGATCGAATAATTTTCTGCGGCTATCCAATCAATGACGAGGTTGCCAATATCATCACCGCACAATTGCTTTTTCTGGATTCAACGGATCGCACGCGGGATATCAATATGTACATCAACAGCCCCGGTGGTGTTGTGTACTCGGGACTTGGCATGTATGACACGATGCAATATGTATCGCCCGACGTAGCGACGATCTGTATTGGCATGGCAGCATCGATGGCTTGTGTACTCCTTGGGGCCGGCACGAAAGGAAAAAGAGCCGCGCTAAAACATGCGAGAATCATGATGCATCAACCCAGTGGCGCAATCGGAGGACAAGCCAGCGATATTGAAATTACCGTTAAAGAAATTAGGAAATTGAAGGCGGAATTATATGAAATTGTCAATTATCACACAGGCAGGTCAATTGAGCAAATTGAAACAGATTTTGATCGCGACAAATGGATGACCGCGGCGGAGGCAAAAGAATACGGCCTGGTAGATGAAGTGTTATTGATCAATCCAAAGAAAGAAAAGAAGAAAGAATAAATTGCAAAACCTGCAATTCTGTCCTAAGGGATCTCGGGACGGACGATAATAAACAAGAACCAAAAAAAAGACAAACGATAAATCTTATGACTCGGAAAAATTTCTTGTACGATAGGTGGCGCTCAGACGATGAGGAGGAAGAGGTTCCTGAAGAAAGGCCCAAGTCGGACATAATGATGTTCAGCAAGAAGCTGGAAAAATTGTTTTTTGAAAATCGAAATGTGCATTTATGGGGCATGGTGGATGATAAGAGCGCGAGAGATATAGTAAGCAAGTTTTTACTACTTGATTCGGATAAACCAGGCGAAGAGATAAAGTTTTATATCAACAGCCCGGGCGGCATTGTGACCAGCGGCATGGTGATCTATGATACCATGCAAATGATCAAAAGCCCTGTGAGTACTGTTTGCATGGGTCTTGCAGCCTCGATGGGCAGTATTTTACTTAGCGGTGGTGTGAAAGGAAAGCGTTTGATCTATCCTCATGGTGAGGTAATGATTCATCAGCCATCATTAGGCGGCCACATCCAGGGGGTAAGCGCCGATCTGGAAATACAGGCCCGGCAGGCGCAGAGGGCTAAGGACATTGGAGCCAAGATATTGGCAGACAATTGTGGCAAAACGGTTGAAAGGATTATGAAGGATTTTGACCGTGACTATTGGATGGACGCCAAGGAAGCTGTTGAGTACGGTATCGTCGATAAAGTAATCGATAAGGTATAAAGAGCTATGAACGAGTTTCTTAATAGTTTACCTTAAATAATGGCCTCTTAATCAATATGGTTTTATAATTTTGCCGTTACCAAACACTTTCTAACCCGTTGAATATTTGAACTAATGGCAAAAAATCCTTTACACTGTTCGTTTTGTGGTCGCAGCCGGGATGAGGTAAAAATTCTCATCGCTGGTCAGGAAGGACATATTTGTGAGAATTGTGTAGAACATGCCCGCGAAATCATCGAACAGGAACTAGTCATTCGCGACGAAAAAACTGCTTCTTCATTTAAGCTTACGGTAAAAAAACCTGTCGAGATAAAAAAGTTTCTCGACGAGTATGTCATCGGCCAGGACGAGGCCAAAAAAGTGTTGGCTGTCGCCGTATACAATCACTATAAACGGTTGCAACAAAAAAATAACGACACTAATAACGATGTTGAGATCGAAAAAAGCAACATCATTATGGTTGGTGAAACGGGAACGGGAAAAACATTGCTCGCGAAAAGTATCGCACGCATGTTGAATGTACCGTTTACCATCGTTGATGCTACCGTGTTCACCGAAGCCGGTTATGTAGGCGAGGACGTTGAAAGTATTTTGACGAGATTATTGCAGGTTTGCAATTATGATATCAGCAGTGCGGAGCGTGGAATTGTTTATATTGATGAAATTGACAAGATCGCACGTAAAGGAGATAATCCGTCTATCACGCGCGACGTTAGTGGCGAGGGTGTGCAACAGGGAATGCTGAAATTATTGGAAGGTACTGATGTGTTGGTGCCTCCACAAGGTGGGCGTAAACATCCCGAACAAAAGCTTATAAAGATTAACACTCAAAATATTCTCTTCATCTGCGGCGGAGCTTTTGATAGCATTGATAAGATTATTGCGCGTCGAGTGCAGACGAATACAATTGGCTTCAATGTGGACAAGGTGCAGCAGGAATCGATGAAGAAACATTTGTTGCGCTATATAAACGCTCAGGATCTGAAAGCCTTCGGTCTAATTCCTGAATTGTTAGGCCGCTTACCAGTAGTCACTCATTTGGATCCTTTAGATGCCGTAACTCTCCGAGCTATACTTACGGAACCGAAAAATGCTTTGATGAAGCAATACAAAAAACTTTTCGAATTGGAGGGAATCAAATTATCTGTGGATGATGAAGTGTTAGATTTTATGGTAGAAAAGGCAGTTGAGTACAAGTTAGGGGCAAGAGGTCTGCGCAGTATTTGCGAAGGCCTATTGACCGATGCGATGTTTGAGTTGCCATCCTCCAAAGAATCGACTTTCACGCTTGACCTCGAATATGCAAGACGTAAATTTGACAAGAGCAAACTGAGTTTACTGAAAGTTGCTTAATATTCTCCAATAAAGAATTTGACCGCCGGATTTTGGCGGTTTTTTTGTTGCTTAACTTCGAATCTCAAAATCAAAAAACGTATGCAGGAGCTAATTGACAGACTAAAATCAGAAGCTGGTCTTACTGATGAGCAAGCAAAAAAAGCCGTTGAAACAATCAAAAACTTTGTAGTTGAAAAGTTCCCTATGCTGGAAGGCATGGTGGGAAATCTATTTGGAAATTCCTAAGGTACCGATCAATTTTATCTTACCGGTCTGCAATGGTGATAATTACCGCTTGCCGCTTGGGCAGGCGTAACTGCACGGCTACAACCGGCTAAAAAAATCAATAATGCAATAAACAGCAGATTTCTAGTTTTCATACGTACGAATTTAGCTTTTAAAAGTAATATATTCAAGTTTAACCCCACGCATAGAAACACTACCAAAAACTGCGCAGTTTTTTAAGAAACTTTACTACCGGGAATTGATGGAATTTCCTATCGATCGTTCACGGTTGGGGGCTTACGGAGGTCCAACCCCCATCAATAACAAGGGTTTGCCCCGTAATATGCCGGGACGAAGGCGACACAAGAAATAGTGCCGCATTGGCAATGTCCTCCACGCTGGCTGGATGTCCCATAGGTGTAATTTGGGACCATGTCTCGATGAATTGTTGATCACCGGTAGTCCGTTCGGTTACAGTCGCACCGGGAGCGATGGCATTAATGGAGATATTATAGGGTGATAATTCGACCACCAGGGTTTTCGCAAGCATTGCAATTCCGGCTTTTGTCATCCCGTATGCGGCTAAGTTTTTGTGCGCCTGGTGACCGGTTACCGAAGACATGAGTAAGATGCTGCCGCCGTCTTTCTGTATTTTCATTTGTTTTGCCGCCACCTGTGCGAGAAAAAAGCTGCCCCCCAGATTCACACTCATGACTTTTTGAAGAGCCTCTGCGCTATAGCTGAAAAAATCACCGAATATAGTTATCCCGGCATTTGCTATGGCGATGTTAAGAAACCCAAATCGCCGCACCGCTTCCTCGACCATTTTATACACAAAGGAAATATCTCCGGCGTCACCGGCCATCGGGACGCACGACCCCCCTTCGCGTTCAATTTTCTGCGCAGCTTGTTTCACAAGCTGGTCATCTATGTCATTTATTATTGTATTAGCCCCCTGGTGACAGAATTGCCTGGCTATTTCATATCCAATGCCCTGGCCCGCGCCAGTGATCGCCACTACTTGTCCATTAAATGCTTTTTCAATCATTAAAATCGTTTCATAAAAGTGAAAAATTATCGCAGTTCCCACACATCAACGCTGTAAGCTGGCAATGACAGCAAGAACTGTTTGCCCGAAATCTTTCCTTTTTCTTTGCCAAGCAAATGGACAATCCCTTTTGTTGGCTTTTCCAATTGCGAAAAATTTATCGCGGTCTGCTGTGACTTACCCGAGAGATTGATCACAACAAATACGGTATGGCCCTCTTTCCGCGAAAACGAAAGAACATTATCGTTGTCGTTAATCAATGTTTGGTAAGTTCCATTGATCAACGCTGGTATTGATTGACGCAAGCGAATTAGCTGTTTATAATAATTGAACAACGAATTCGAATCGTGTCTTTCCTCTTCTAATGAGACACCATCATTCGGCTTCAAATTAGTTTCATCCCACCAAGGACCTGTGTTCCTGTACCACAGCGCCATTCCTTTCCCGGTGTCCGCCTTATTCCATTCAAATGCTTCCCTGATCGGTATGTCATTAGCGTCTGTCATACCATATTTTCCACCGGCATTTTTTCCAAACATGCCTAATTCCTGCCCATAATAAATAGAGGGGACGCCACCGATTAACAGGTTAAGCGCTGCGCCAATTTTTTCTTTTTGCAGATTTTTATTAACTGCAGATGCGAAGCGTTGTATGTCGTGGTTCTCGATAAACACCACCTGTTGTTTGTTATGAGGAATCATGTTTAGCGTCGTATCCGCTACGGCACCAATCCTTTTTTTGTCAAAGGAAGCAATCGCCGCCTGTAGTTGAAATCCAAAAACACGATCAACGTTCGCTTTATCAAAATACTCATTGCCATACGAAGCCCATACGGCTTGCTCAGCAACAATGGAAAGCTTCGAATTTATTTGTTTTAGCCGTGTCAACATAGGAGTCCAGAATTTCGAAAAAAGATCGGTGAGCCTCCCTTTAAAATCGAGATCGTCCATGCAATGATCCAACCGAAATCCGTCTACTCCATCATCAAATCTTCCGTCATTATTTGGATCAACAAAGTATTTGAAAAGCTCAAAGTTATATGCCTGGAAATTTTTGCTTGTAAGGTTAGCTGTAGTTACCTTCTTTTTTGTGCCATCATAGCCCGGCAATTCATTCAATCCAAAAATGATGCTTTCAGGTTTAGTATTCAGGGAGTCATTATAAAGTATATAGTCAGTATATTTTGATTTTGGATTGTTGTAGGAGTCTTTCCAAAACACCTGGTCTTCCGTCACATATTGTGTTTCCATATCCATGTAAATCTTCATTCCCCGCCGGTGCACGTCCTTCACCAGGCTGACATAGTCCTGCATCGTTCCAAATTCCGGATCGATTTTACCAAAGTCCACTGCAAAATAATTGTGGTAATAAACGGACTCATATAGCGGCAGCAATAAAATGGAAGTCACTCCCAACTCCTGCAGATAGTCTAATTTCTGTCGAACACCATTCAGGTCGCCATGCAAATCGCCATTAGTATCATAGAAGCTTCTTTGAAAAACATGATAGATAATTTCTCCCTTGGGAGAGTCTTGCGCCATGACGGTTACACTCGTTATTGCCGGTAGAATGAAATGGATAACCCGTCTAAAGAAGACGTACATGTTAATCATTTGAACCAGGAATTCGGAATAAATATAAGTTCAATATTCTTTTGCTAAAAAAATCCCCCGACTTCTCGGGGGACGGCTTTTAATGGGTACATTTATCTGGTTTTTCGCCATTCTGCTTTATTGCATTAGCTACAACCCATACTATTACCACAGTTCAAACATTTATAACAAGTGCCGCTGCGAACCGTAATATGTCCACAAACGTTGCACGCGGGAGCATCACTTTGCATAGATTTGGCGGCTGCGTTTACCGCATCGAGTCCGGATTCAGTCTTAACGTTAGTTGCACGCAACACTTTTCCAGGTTGAGTCCCATTGGCCGACGGATTAACGATTCTTACGCTGGATAGTTCAGGTGCCTTTGCATACTCCAAACCAGACGGAACATCATCCCAATCATCGGTCCCTGTGTTCAGTACCTCGGGTTTATCCAGTACGTGAACCAGGTCAGTGCGACCAAGATATTCATACCCCAATACCCTGAATATAAAATCAACAATCGATGTCGTTGACTTTATGTTAGGATGTTCAACAAACCCGGCAGGTTCAAATCTTGTGAAAGCGAATTTGTCAACAAACTCCTCTAATGGTACCCCATATTGCAGGCCAATGGAAATAGCGATGGCAAAACAGTTAAGCATACTTCGCATGGTAGCTCCTTCCTTTGCCATGTCGATAAAGATTTCGCCTAAAGTGCCATCGCTATATTCGCCCGTCCGTAAGAAGATGGCTTGTCCGTTGATTTTGGCTTTTTGCGTAAAGCCACGGCGTTTGGCTGGCAACGAACGGCGCTCAACAATGCTCGCCAGCTTGCGTTTTAATTTCGTGTCCGGAGATGATTGTACTCTTTTTTGTACCTCTTCCAGCAATTCATCAATGGTGAGTTTCCCAAGGTCAACAATGTGAGATTCGATCTCGGATTTCAAATTTCGATCGGATTTTTGCTCTTCCGCAACCTGACCTTTGTCCTCCGACTTTTTTTTCTTGTCAGATTTGTTACTGAGCGGCTGCGATAATTTCGATCCATCGCGATACAAGGCGCAGGCCTTCAAACCCAGCTGCCAACTTAGCATATAAGCATCCGATATCTCCTCCACAGTAGCCTCATTGGGCAGATTAATAGTTTTAGAAATGGCGCCGCTGATGAAAGGTTGAGCGGCAGCCATCATGCGGATATGGCCGTGTGCATGGATATAACGTTGACCTTTCTTTCCGCATCTATTGGCACAGTCAAAAACGGGCAGATGTTCATTTTTCAAATAAGGAGCTCCCTCCAGCATCATGGTGCCGCACACATAATCGTTGGCTGCTTCGAGCTCCTCTTCACTAAATCCAAGAGCATCCAGCAAACTCCATTCAAAATTGTTGTACTCCTCAGGTGTAAAGCCCAGGCGCTGCAGGCACTCCTCACCCAAAGTATATTTGTTGAACACAAAGGCAATATCAAATGCTGAAGCAACGGCTGCGTCCAATTTCCTGATCTCATCCGCAATAAATCCTTTTTCACTCAGCGTTTGATGATTTACGTAAGGCGCGCCCGAAAACGTGGCAGCACCCACTGCATATTTAATGATGACTTCAATTTCTTTTTCGGTGTACCCTGAGTTTTTTAACGCTAGAGGTACGGACTGATTGATGATCTTGAAATAACCGCCACCGCTAAGCTTCTTAAATTTTACTAATGCAAAATCCGGCTCTACTCCGGTAGTGTCGCAATCCATCACTAAGCCGATGGTTCCTGTAGGGGCAATAACCGTTGCTTGCGCATTCCGGTATCCAAATTTTTCTCCGAACTCTACTGCATCATCCCAGGCTTTGCATGCAGCCTTTAGTAAATAATCCGTGCAATACTTCGCCTTAATGCCCTGCGGTTTTATATGCAGCTGTTCATATTCATCCGCGTCATATGCTGCAAGCCGATGATTACGCATCACGCGAAGCATGTTTTGCTTATTTTCTTCATAGCGCGGAAATGCTCCTAACACACCGGCCATCTCAGCAGAAGTTTTATAGGAAATCCCGGTCATGATGGCGGTAAGGGCACCAGCGATAGCTCTCGCTTCTTCGCTGTCATAAGGGATGCCGCTCACCATTAATAACGTTCCGAGATTAGCATATCCTAAACCCAATGTTCGGTATTCATAACTTAGTTGAGCAACCTCTTTGGAAGGAAACTGAGCCATCAATACGGAAATTTCGAGCACCACCGTCCAGGTGCGCAGAAGCGAGGTTACAAGCCGTGTTGTCGAGAAACATGTACTCACTGCACGGATTCGATGCCCTGATTTCCCCACCTGCCGGACATGTATGCCACTCATTAATTGTAGTATTATATTGTGTGCCTGGATCTGCACAACGCCAGGCCGCATATGAAAGTTGATTCCATAATTCTCTTGCCGGAACTTTTTTCATAATCCTTCCATCCATTCTCCCCTTCAATTCCCAATCTTCACCGTGCTCCAGCTTCTCAAAAAATGCGTTGGGAATGCGAACAGAGTTATTTGAATTCTGACCTGATACCGTTCGGTACGCTTCACCCTCATAGTCGCTGGCATAACCTGCAGCGATCAATGCGCCCACTTTCTTCTCCTCCTCCACTTTCCAATTGACAAACGCAACAATCTCGGGATGATCCAGGTCCAGGCATACCATTTTAGCAGCACGACGTGTAGTGCCTCCGCTTTTAATGGCGCCGGCTGCGCGATCACCAATTTTTAAGAAGCTCATCAATCCGCTTGAAGTACCGCCACCACTCAACTTCTCACCCTCGCCGCGGAGATTGGAAAAGTTGGTCCCAACACCCGAACCATATTTAAAGATCCTGGCTTCTCGCACCCACAGGTCCATAATCCCTCCATCATTCACCAGGTCATCGTCCACGCTTAAAATAAAACACGCATGAGGCTGGGGCCTTTCATATGCCGATGTAGACTTTTTCAATTGGCCGTCAGCAGGGTCAACAAAATAATGTCCCTGCGGCTTGCCTTTGATGCCGTAGGTTTCATACAAACCAGTATTAAACCATTGGGGAGAATTAGGCACGCACATTTGATTGAGGATCGAATACACCAATTCCTCGTAGAAAATTTGAGCATCTTTTTCGGAAGCAAAATAGCCATAACGCTCGCCCCATACCCTCCAGCAATTGGCGAGGCGATGTGCCACCTGTTTTAAGCTCGTTTCACGCCCGAGGGTACCATCAGGTTGCGGCACACTGGCTTTGCGAAAATATTTTTGTGCAAGGATATCAGTCGCGATCTGGCTCCACTGCTTCGGAACCTCAACATTATTCATTTCGAACACCACCTCGCCGCTCGGGTTCCGAATGACACTGGTACGGTAATCATATTCAAACTGGTCGAACACATTTACATTGTCTTTCGTAAAGCGACGAAGAAACTGCAGTCCCCCTACGGAGGCAGCCGGTTTTCTGTTGGCCATAATTAAAAAGAATTTAGTTGGGTTCTGGTTCCGCGCTCTCTGGCGAGAGGTGATAACGAAAGTATTTTTATCATCACGCATTTCAAACCCTCAAATATTAACACAGTGTGGATAAGCAATTGAAATGCCGTTTCGCATTGCGTTTGCTCTGTTATCAACATTTTTTCTTAAAAAAAGTTTTGGAAAATTCCGGAGGTATTTGTAAAAAATTAGAAACGATTTTCCGTCCGCCTGGAAGCCAAAACCAGCAACCATTTTTAAGAACGAATCCCTTCAAACAGTTGAATTGCCTGCCATCTTCAATGACCCATTTACTGGAATGCCCATCAACTCAGTAACTTTACGGTAATAGAAAATTAAAAAACGCGTAACATCAAAAATTTCGTGTTTTAAAATTTTGCATTAGGCATTTTTTGAAGTTATTTGCGAATAGTTTTTTGAGACCATGAAATTTATGTCCGAAGTGTCCTTTCCACCGTCATTGTGAACCTGGCTATGAAACATAAAAAAGCGGAAGTTTTTTTGCATTTTTGTATATTCAACGGAATCGGATGAAGATAAAAATTTACCAATCCCTGGAAGAAAGAAAAAAGAGCGGACATAAGTCATTCGCAGTTCTGATCGATCCCGACAAAGTGGATCACCCCATGCTGGATGAACTAATGGATCTTTCAATGACGGCAAAAGTCGACTATTTTTTAGTTGGTGGAAGCCTTGTGATCAGCAATCATCTCGACGATGTGGTAAGCCACATAAAAGTAAACTGTTCGATTCCCGTTATTCTTTTTCCGGGCAGTCCTACGCAACTCAGCAAATATGCAGACGCGTTACTGTATCTCTCGCTCATATCGGGCCGCAATCCCGAATTGCTCATCGGTCAGCATGTGGTTTCCGCACCAGCGGTAAGACAAAGCGGATTGGAAATTTTGCCAACCGGTTACATGGTTATTGACGGTGGCGCTCCTACTACCGTTTCATACATCAGCAATGCGTCTCCCATCCCTCACGATAAAAATGAAATTGCGATGTGCACGGCCATGGCTGGTGAAATGCTCGGCATGAAATTAATTTACATGGATGCCGGCAGCGGCGCGAAGCGACCGATCACGGAAACAATGATTGAGAAAGTTGCCGAGACCATTTCTATTCCCATGGTTATCGGCGGCGGAATTATCGAACCCGAAAAAGCATATCGCAACTGCAAGGCTGGTGCTGACGTGATCGTTGTTGGCAACGCCATCGAAAAAGATTCATCTCTCATCAAAGAAATGAGTGCCGCGGTGCATTCGGTGATGGTGAAGGTCTAGACTGAATGATTCCCTTGACGCCGTCATTGCGAGGCAAAGCCGAAGCAATCTGCTCATCGGCCGTGTGTTTGTAGCCAGCATTTGTAGTTCATTCGTCTCCTGTTGTGTCACTCACTTGTACGTTCAATAATTCTGCTCAACATCATCCGACAGCTTACACGTTTTCGAACATCATTGCGGGCATAGCTTCAAGCAATCTTGACCACTCGTTGCGAGGCGTAGTCACCACGTCATTGCGAGGCGTAGCCACCACGTCATTGCGAGGCGTAGCCATCACGTCATTGCGAGGCGTAGCCATCACGTCATTGCGAGGCGTAGCCACCACGTCATTGCGAGTGGCAGCCGAAGCAATCACCTCAGCTCCTCCACCTTCACCCGTGTCGGCGTATCCTTCCCCGCAATAATCGATTGTGCACTTAGAGCAATCGATCGGATGATCATTGCCATATTATCCATATCCAGGGTTTCGATCTGATCAGTTACCCGGTGATAGTTCGGCTCATCATCCATCTTTGAAGTGGAAATAGTGTGAGCAGGGACGCCCAACCTGGCGAGCGTAGCATTGTCCGATCGATAAAACAATTGTTGCATGGAGTATGGATCCGGATAGAAAGTAAAACCGCTGCCTTCTAAATTTTTTTCAAGAATGGAACCCATATCCGTTTTCTCAAAACCGGTGATATATGCCGAGTTCTTACCCCATTTGCTTTGCGTTCCTATCATTTCAATGTTGAACATGGCAACAACCTTTTCCGGGTCGAACTGACTCGAAAAATACTGCGAGCCATAACCGCCCGTTTCTTCCGCGGTAAAAGCAACGAATACAATGGTTCTTTCATTGTTGCCAAGTGCTTTAAAATATTTAGCCAGCATAATTACGGCTGTTGTACCTGACGCATCATCATTGGCACCATTGTAAATCGAATCGCCATTTACAGGTTGGCCAACGCCCAGATGATCGTAATGAGCAGAAAAAATCACGTACTCGTTTTTTTTCCCTGCCTGGCCGGTAGGCAGGGGCTTGCCGGGCAATACTCCAACCACATTTGCAAATTCATGCTTCGCTTTGATTTCAAATTTCTTTGGTATTTCCTGTGCCAACACAAATACAAAACTTTTGTCTGTTTTGAACATGGCACGTTTCAAATTAGTAAGCCTTGGAAAGCTCGTGGCGAAACTTTGGTCTACGAGTATGATCACATTCTTACCAGCCTTTATAAAGGCCGATGCGGCAGAACGCAGATTTTCTCCTTCCCGAATTCTCGCAAACGTGTAGCCCGACCTCTCATCGATAAGTAGATCGGGCTGACAAGTGACGACAATAATATTTTTTTCATCGACTGCAGATCCGTCAAAGGTTGCGGATGCACTGATAAATCGGGGACGTACAACAGCAAATTCCTGTCTGAAGCTTTGATTGTTGCCCCAGGTTTGCAACCCAGCTTTCTTAAATTCCGCCGCAATAAAATCTGCTG
>VBAU01000499.1:7547-8008 GCA_005883855.1 Bacteroidota bacterium | reverse complement strand
CTTGTACTTGAAACCGGTGAGAATTATTCGTTGAAGATCGACAACACCGGAGATGAACGGATATTTTATACTGTTCTCGATATAACTCCTGACAATAACGTTGAGGTTTTGTACCCCTCGGCTTTGAAGAGCCCTGCCGACTATTCAATCGCAAAAAAATCGAGTGTAATTAGAAATCTGCGAGTAAGTAAGAACACTCCAGTGGGTCGTGAGTTTCTCAAAATCATTGTATCCAGGGACCCGATGGACCTCCGCAGCGTGCTACAGCACACCAGCCAGCGCGGAGATATGCGGTCATTTCAGCAGACGCTGGATGATGTTTTTAATGACCGTGGGGATGAGCGTGCAACCCGGGGAGACGTAAATAGCATCAAAGCCGAAGAAGTCGGAATAGCAACAGTTAGTTTCTCAGTAAAACAAAAATGATGTGACAAGCCACCTATTATGGAAAGAAAAAATTT
>VBAU01000499.1:4724-7497 GCA_005883855.1 Bacteroidota bacterium | reverse complement strand
TAGGACAAAGACGGAGTTAAAAGAAATTTACTTCCGAATAACGAACGCATTCAAATACGGTGACTCGATGTACGTATTTGCCGAAGGAGTGACAGAGCTGGGCCTGAAACCCGGAATACCTGTAAATGCATATCAAACCCTTTCAAAACAATTTCGAAACTCTCCATATCTCGCTATCTTAAATCCTTTTTATTGGGGAGCGTTTGTGTTGTATGGAGAATGGCGGTAAAGAATAATGAACAAAGAATATCGAACGTCGAATATCGAATTTCTGCGGTTCGTTATTCATCGTTCCTTGTGCCTTGTTCGATATTCAAAATACCGCCGCGGTGGTATCCGGATTGCTAAGAAATAAATCTATTTTACCACATAAAAACAAGAACCATGAAAATGCGAGTTTTATTGACGTCTATTCTCTTTTTAAGCGCCTCAGTACTTTATGCTCAAAAACACCTGCCCGGTAGTTGTGCCACCAAATTAGCAGATCTCATGAGCAAAGACAAAATGGATACTACCAAACCAAGAGGAATGGCGGATAACTATTATTTATGGGATCCCGGTGCAACTGTCAGCGTAAAGTTTATGCCTGGCGGTAGTCAATCATTGCGGAACGAAGTGATCAACTATGCAAAACTTTGGGAGCAATATGCTAATATCAAATTCAAATTTGTGCCGGATAACGCAGCTGTCACAAACATCAGGGTGAAGTTAACTGACAATGACGGAGCGTGGTCAACGATCGGAACGCAATGCAATGACGTTTCCCAATCTGAGCACACGCTGAATTTGGACACAGTGGATTTCAAGCAAAGGGCCGGCGCCGCATATTGGAGAGCCACAGTGGTGCATGAATTTGGACACTCTCTGGGTCTCATGCATGAACAAAGTTATCCCGGGGGAATAAAATGGAACTTGCCGGTTGTGTATAATTATTACTTAAACCACAGCGACTGGGATTCTGCCATGATATATTCCCAAGTGCTCAAAGTAAACGACGAGTTTTATACAAATGGTACCGCTTATGATTCAAAGTCGATCATGCAATATTGGGTCAGAAAGGAATTTACTCTGGATGGTGTGGCAATTGATGAGAACCTCGAACTTTCTAACGGTGATAAAATACTGATTTCTGCACTGTATCCTAAAGCAGGGACAAGGATAATGGAAGTCCCTCGAATTACTGTAACTAGCCCGGTCCTCAAAGTGCAGCAAAATAAATTACGCGATGGTATTGCAATCTATCCTACTTTCAATTTAAAGTCAAACTCGAAGCTTGGTGCTGTTTACTTCATCGCGCGACTGGTAGATGAAAATAACTATTACATTCCTACTACGGCGGAAAAGTACAACCTCAATGGTTACGTGGCCAGTTATAGTCGTGCCATCATATTACCCAATTCAAATGTGAACTACAATACTACAGGCGCCAAGGCTAATTTGGAATTGTTTATCCCGTACAGCTACATTCCCCTGTCCAATGATGCAAAAGTCAGGGTGGAGTTTTACATGATTTTATCGGATGATGTGAATAAACAGTACAAAGAGGTCGGCTCAAGATATTACACGCAGTTGTTTAATATCAGCAAATAGGAAGAATATCAAACAAGGAATGATGAATATCGAATGAGAGAGAACTTCAGCGTTCATCATTCCTTGTTCCTTGTTCATTATTCAATGATGCAGCTGCTGCTGAAGCGTCATCAACGGGGCGTCACTAATTTTGATGAGGCCTGCCTCGGGATGATCAAGTGCGAATATGAGCCACATGACGGCCGCGAAAGTAATTCCAATCAAGAGGTTCACCAGGAAACTGACCCTTCCCGAAACGCCAAACTGAAACCCCAGCGCAAGCGTTGAAAAGAATCCGACAAAACTTAGTACATATAGGATGGCTGGCGGAATGTGAAACTGCAGAGCTACCGTAATTCGCTCGTTAAACGAATTCACCAGATTACTTACCGATGACGTGAAAAGCGAATAGGCTTCGGAGCTGCGGTCTTGAGCGGCCAATTCTTCTGAATAATGCCAGAGGGAATCAAGTATTGCCTGCGACTTCACCTTTACTTGTTCAAGTTTGGAAAGATCTCGTCGCAACTCGACACGGAGGTCCACATACTCAATGATAAAATTTCTTGCCTGGGAACGAATAGGCTCCGGGACCAATCCTGCATTCAGATAAGTGGCCCTGATATCTGAAACCTCATTGACAAATAATTCTTTTCTTTTCGCAAAGCGATCTCCAACCATGTCAAAGGTGAACGCCAGCATGAATGCAAATAAAGCAAGTGAAGCTCCAACAGCGGAGCTGATCGGAGCATCCTCCATTTCGCCCGATCGCTTCCTGATGTATAGTCCGTAACGCTGCCCGAGCCACAGTGGTAGCAGTATGGCGAATAAGGGAACCAGGAACATCCAAAGTGTCGACAGAAACGGGCTGTTTGCCATAAGTCAAATATAGTTGAATGATGAGAACGACGATGATGATCTTAGTCATCCTCCATCATTGCGAAGACGCAATCCCGCATCAGGATGACCTCACCACCATTAACAGCGCAAACAACGAGGCAATAGCATGTTGATAGGATGGTTGCACATCTTTTCTTATCCATACATAAAAAGGATTTGACAAATCGCCTGCAGTGCCAAACTTCAGAGCCGCGATGTGGTTTGCATGAGCGGTGCTTATGAAAATCCCCTGCTGCCACTCCCAGTAATATTTACTTCCCGGCTTACCGACGTGTTGCACGATTGGTTCAGTGAAAAGAGAATCGTC
>VBAU01000499.1:4087-4688 GCA_005883855.1 Bacteroidota bacterium | reverse complement strand
CATTGCTGCCGGAGGTGTCTTCAATAAGAAATCGCCAGGGGAGAGAATCAAGACCCGTAGAAATTATGCCCGATACGTTTTTCTTGTAACCGAGCGTTTGATTTTTTCCTTCGTCATTTTTGCTGAGCATTTCTCCGAGGAAAGTAAGCTGTTTGTCGTGCGAAACGGTGTACATCGAAAACAATAATTCCGTTGTGTCTGCATCTCCCGAGATCTGCATGGTGTACGCTTTCCTTTTTTCAACCATTTGGTACTTGCTGAAATCCCAGTCCCAGCCCTCGCCCGTAATGATCGCACCAGTGTATGAACCTTCTTTTGTTTTTTTTCGCAGTACTGGCGAGTCAACCTTGCCAACATTCAGCGTTGCATATGGGCCAAATTCCGGTTTCCCCATGCCGAATCCTTTGTGAAGTTTCACCTTCCACTTTTCACTGTTTGCTTCTAATGCGGAGTCAAGTGGCGCTGATTTATTTTTTTGAGCGGAAAGACACTGGCTGCAAAGAATGAACACTGCGAGAAATACAATTGCCCTCATGTGATTTGCTATTTAACTGAATAATGTGGTTGTCAATCGACATTCGCTTTCGTTATTCGATATCGA
>VBAU01000499.1:1874-3948 GCA_005883855.1 Bacteroidota bacterium | reverse complement strand
CCGAGGTAAAGAATAAATATTTTTTTTCCCAGCTCACGAATGGGCAATAATCGAGCGAAGTGCTGTTAATATTTTTTCCGAGGTTAACCGCCGGTTGCCATTCTTCGTTTTTCTTAATGCTGATGTACAGGTCACCTCGTCCAGTGTCATCACTTCTGCCAAAGCTGGAAAAAATAATGAATTGTTCGTCGGGATCTACAAAGGCGTTGAATTCAAAATTCTTTGAGTTAATGGCATCCGGTAGACTAACCGGGGCCATGTATTCGCCGTTCTTCCATTCCGACACCACAATATCTTCTTTTCCTTTACCGGATTCAAGTTGAGTAGTAAAATAAAGATTTCCATTCTTTGCAATTGAAGGATAGTATTCGTCCTTCTCCGAATTCACTTTTGAGCCAGCTGGAACAGGATTCGACCAGTTTCCATTCTTTCTTTCTGCATACCAAATATTGTAATCGCTTATGGAATCGGATTCAGTCAGCGGGCGGTTAGATACAAAGAACAATCGATTGTCATCTGGCGTGAAAGCGGGTTCAAGATCATTGTACATTCCACTGAATTCGGCGACCTGAGGCAAAGACCACTTGCCGCTGATCTTGTGAGTATACATGATCACGCTGATAAGATCTCTTTGTTGAATGGTGTACAAGATCTCATTGCCATCAGGAGAAATGGCAAAATCACGATTCGCAAGACCATCGCTGATCACACCAGGAGCAAAGAGAGTGGGCTTATCGCCGGGCAATTTTTGGTTATAATAACTATAATTTCTCAGCGTCTGCGTTTGCACAGCCTTTGGACATACCATTTGTATTACCAGCACAGCAGTTAGAAACTTTTTCATAATAATTGTTGGCCTGGTTGTACTAAGTAACGAATAATTGTGCTTTCTACACCGGTATTGTATTTGGATTCGAAAACCGTCAACACAAATAGCGGGACTTTCCGATCCAAAGCGAAGTGCGACTCATCACAAAGGAATTACCGTAGCGCAGATTAAAATGTAAGATTTGATTCGGATATTTAGGCGAATGCCGCTATCTTTGCCGTCATTTAAAGCAAGGGAACGGGAGGTAGTTCAGCCCGGTAGAATACGTGGTTTGGGACCACGGGGTCGCAGGTTCGAATCCTGTCCTCCCGACGAATACCAGCAAAATAATTGCTGGTTTTTTGTTGTTGAATAGCAAAGGGAACGCACAAGTGTGCGACGCAACGGACGCTGAAGAGAATTCTTCGGCTGGTTACCAATAACAAACCACTTTGAGAATAATGAACAAGGAACAATGAATAATGAATGTTGAAGGGCATTTTCGTCATTCGACGTTCCTTGTTCGATATTCTCCAGGGCAATGCGCCTAAGTAAAAAAAACCCGCCACATGGACGGGTCTCTGTCTAGTATCACGTAAAAAATCTTTACATAGCGGCCAATTGCACTTTTTGCTGAAGCTCGAGCACATTTTCCCGGAATACAGTGTCCGTATCCATCAGGTCCTTTACCGTTTGGCAGGAATGAATAACAGTAGTGTGATCGCGACCACCGAAATGTTCACCTATAGTTTTTAGAGAATTTTTTGTGAATGCCTTAGCGAGATACATGGTGATCTGGCGAGCCTGGACGATTTCTCTTTTACGCGTCTTTTGAAGAAGTTTATCGTAAGCCACGTCGAAATAATCACACACCATTCGTTGAATGGTTTCAATAGTGATCTCTTTGCTTGAGGATTTTACAAAATTGCGCAACACTTTTTTCGCCAGGTCTAAATCGATTTCCCTCCTGTTTAGCGAAGATTGTGCCAACAAAGAAATCAGTGCGCCTTCCAATTCGCGGACATTGCTATTAATATTATAGGCGATATATTTAACAACTTCTTTCGGCATTTCCAATCCATCATTCTTCATTTTTCTTTCAAGTATCTCGATCCTGGTTTCGTAATCCGGAATCTGAAGATCAGCACTCAGGCCCCAACGGAAGCGACTGAGCAAGCGCTCCTGCACACCTTCCAGGTCTTTCGGTGATTTGTCAGACGTAAGTACCAACTGCTTCCCTGACTGGTGCAGATGGTTGAAGATGGC
>VBAU01000499.1:0-1824 GCA_005883855.1 Bacteroidota bacterium | reverse complement strand
GATGATCAGGACGTCGATCAGCTGGTAGAAATGAATAAAATCATTAATAGCATTGTTACGACTGTGATCCATGAACTGGTTGATGAACTTTTCCGAGCTCACATACAACACCACCCTAGCCGAATGAGTTCTTTTTACGTCATTGCCGATTGCTTGCGCAAGGTGCGTTTTGCCAAGGCCCACGCCACCATAAATAACCAGCGGATTAAAGGAATTAGCGCCCGGTTTTTCAGCAACAGTCTTCCCAGCCCGGCGAGCTACTCGATTACAGTCTCCTTCTATAAAAGCGTCGAATGTATAAATGGGATTCAGCTGCGGGTCGATCTGCATCTTTTTGAGACCGGGAATGACAAACGGATTTTTTACAGGATTGCTTATAACAAGGGGAAAGTCCATTTCGTTGTTTGAAAAAGTTTTGTATCCGTGACCCGGAACATCCATGGTTACAGGTTTGTTGCCAGCGTTGCCGCTGTCCACCATGATGCGATATTCGAGACGGGCCTCTTTTCCCATCTCGCGTTTTAGCGTCTTCCCTAATAAATTTACATAATGTTCTTCCAAGTACTCGAAAAAGAATTGACTGGGAACCTGTATGACTAATACGCTATTTTTTAATGATACTGGCTGGATGGGTTCGAACCAGGTTTTGTAGTGCTGCCATTCTACAATGTCTTTGATGATCTTCAAACAGTTGGTCCAAACATTTTCCGCTGTCTTCTCCATCAGTGTGTAAGCTGTTTATATCGAGTAAAGTGTATTCTCCGCAGTTTTTTGATTCTCTCAGGGTATTGAAAAAAAATTAACAGGGGAACGAATATCTAAAAATCTTTTCTAAAAAAAAATTTTTATTCACTTGTTTTTCCCAAAAAAAATTTGGTTTTCATTTTCATCAATTTTTTTTAAAAAAATGAAATATTAAATTCTTTTTTGTAAATTCTTATACAAAAAACTGTTTCAAATCAAGAATACTATTTCCCTTTCAGTGAAATAAATTCCTGGGTTTTTGTCGGTAAAATTTTCAGAATGGATCAGGGATTTTTAGGCAAAGGCAAACACCACGGGTTTCATTTGAAGGTAATCAAATTTTCACATCATAATAAAAAATTTAGAAAAAAAAATCGACGAAAAATTGTCTCTAATTTGCCAACCGAGTTAGAGCGGCCTTAAAATTTTGTTTTACAGAAGTTGGAATGATTCCAGAAATTGCTTCCATCTGAAGCATTGAACGATAGCATTCTAAGAAAGTATATCTCAGAAAGTGCAGGAGCATCGGTCACAGGTTATAATGTGTTGAAGAAATCGATTGACGCGAGAGGAAGGCAGCCCTGGATTAATCTATCGTTGCAAATATTCATAAGTGAGCCACATCAAGACAGAAAATTACTGCGATTTGATTATCGCGAAATACATACTGCCAATCGTAAGGTGATCATCGTGGGTGCCGGGCCAGCCGGGCTGTTCGCGGCGTTGCATTTAATTGAATTGGGAATAAAGCCCATTGTCCTGGAACGGGGAAGGGACGTGCGAAGCAGAAGACGTGATCTTGCTCTGTTGAACAAGGAAGGTATCATTGATCCTGAGAGCAATTACTGTTTTGGTGAAGGTGGTGCAGGAACGTACAGTGACGGAAAACTGTATACGCGCAGCACAAAACGCGGGGATATTAATCGTATTCTGAATTTATTCGCCCACTTCGGTGCGGAAGAAAATATTCTGTATGAATCGCATCCCCACATAGGCACGAACAAATTGCCGGGCATCATTACAGCCATCCGAAATCAGATTATCGATTGTGGCGGCGAATATTTATTTGAACAAAAAATG
>VBAU01000498.1 GCA_005883855.1 Bacteroidota bacterium | reverse complement strand
GAAGGATCTTCGCAAAAACGATATATGGTTTGGAGGAGTACCGGTGGTTTTTGCTGGTGAGAAAAATACAACCATTCAATTAACAAGTAGGTGACTTTCGGCAATGCCTACCTGTCGTCCCAAAAGGTTCTCCAGCACAGATCTTAGCATCGTCGATAATACATGCCCCATTCTGGAAAGATGTTCAGATATTGAAGCTTACGATCAATATGAGGTTACTTACACGGCCCGAACGAATGGCGCCCGCAGACCACCTGAGGGCAAGAATATTTGCAGAATGGTTGTTGACCGTTGGAGAAGGGAGAGACAATACGACTCCACTGACAGAATTGCCAGTCGGTATGTTTCCAATGAAATCCTACTTTCGTTGACTTATTTTAGACTTGTGCATGTCAGAAGGAACGGAAACCGTGCAGGACCTAATTGAGGAAATCTATCCTGACCTCCATGATCTCACCACATTATCTGAAAGCGAGATGAGACAGTACTTCAGCCAACGGGTCATACTCGCCGCCAGAAACATTGACGTCGATGCTGTCAATAATACCGTCTTAGAAAAGCTTTCAAACGACTCAAAAGTATATGCCAGTGCTGACCATGCTTTTAACGATGCTGGAGTAACAAACGATGCGATCCCTAATGAGTATCTCAATACCATAGTGGTACCTGGAATGCCGCTGCATGAAACCATACTGAAGCTCAATTGTCCAATTATTTTGCTTCGCAATCTCAATCAACATGAAGGCCTATGTAACGGCACCCGGATGGTCATCACTGCTATGGCGGAACGAGTGGTCGAGGCTCAGATACTCACTGGTGCTCACGCTGGCAGAAAAGCATTCATTCCTCGGATCTCATTGGACACCTCGATGTCCAGTGGACTCGGATTTATTCTTCGCCGCCGACAGCTACCCATTCGATTAGCGTTCGGCATGTCCATCAATAAAGCACAAGGTCAATCACTCGATCGAGTCGGCATTTATCTAAATAATCCTGTCTTTGCCCACGGTCAACTCTATGTAGCCCTGTCACGATGCACCGATTGTCGTAATCTCCGGATCCTGCTCCCTCCAAATAGCAAAAGAAGAACGCCGAACATAGTTTATAGAGAGGTAATTGATTAAGTCCATAGGAAAATATTATATGGCAAGTCTGTGATGTGTATTATATAGAGACTAACTATTCTTATAATCACGGGTTGGATAATTCCTCTCCGTATCATCGCTCCCTCAATAATCTTCTATTCTACTCCTTACTATGACAAAATTATACGTCATGATGGAACTATACGTCATCGCACAGCCATACATTACGACAGAACCATACGTCATGTCATGATGATCGAAATCTGAAATGTCGTGTGATCTATATAATTCAATTAGGTATTGCCCGAAATACTTTAGTCTCCCTTTTTCTCGTCCTTCTATTCAATACCAAATTTGTCACATATCGAATTTATTGCTATGCCTTGCATATTCGCTGGAATCTTTTATGTCGAAAGTCTCTCTGCCAATCGTCAACTGCAATGCCATTTCAAAGATGAGGATAATGTTGTCCGTCATCTAAATCTTACTCATTTCCAATCTCCAAACACCACTAACCACCCATTCCCGGATGCCTTTGAAATGGTTCAGAGTGGATCCGTATACTTCATTGCTGGAACGTTCGCTATTCATAATACAAACAACATCCTCGTAACTCCTTGAACGACATAAATAACTCAGTAAGATGCAAACGACGAGCTGTTGCCAGCTATCGATGTATACCTCAATGGACTTGAATGAAATTCCCCTCGCAAATTCTATCGATGACCTCCTTTCACCTATGCATCTCTTTCTTCATGCGATAGTACGATGTCAGACTATTCTTGAACCGCCACAAAGTACTTTGTTTCAACAGGAATATCCTACCTGGAAACGCTTCATTGGTGAAATTGAGCAATATGCTGACCGCGAAACTCGAGTAACGACTTTCTCTCAACGCTATCTGACTCTTTAGAAGTTCAACGCATGGCTATGCGTTGACGTAGCTCAGCCCAATCTCAAAAATATTTTGGCGGCCCTGAAACCGGGGCGTCTGCTCGATGTCTCTTTTGCCTACATATTCTCCGATGAGAGCGAGTCGATGCCATCGCCCCACAGGCCAGTAAATGGTGCTTCTTCATTTGTATAAAGCTTACGATTAGGATATGGAGTAGTCAAAACCCTCAATTATATCAATGAACCGCGAGAGGTCAACTCCATCAATATCAACTCTCAATCGAATTCTGGAATTTCTCAAGAGCTTTCTCCTAGGAAGCGTAGAGCGCGTGGAATGTTTAACGATGACGATACGTCCCCGGAGGTAGTTGTGCAACCACAACAGGTATTATTTCATTTTATCGTTACTATTTCTCTAAATCTAAGAGCAACAGAAAACGGGATAATTCAATCACTCCTACTCCGGAGCATCATAATACTGCACAAGACAATCAACGTACATATATTTCCAACGTCAAATAATAAATAGATTTAAAGCCACCAGGCGCGCAATCCAGGAAAAATACTGTTGGTCGCAACAAGTAATATTAGTTTTAAAGAAATCGATTGGGAATATAATGGATTATATTTCATGGGTTATCGATGATGGGAATATTGACTTCATAAAATATATATTCTGGCTATATTTCTTATGGCTTCGTTACTTTCCCTTTATTTATCCAACTGATTTTCTTTTTCTTTCGTTCCTTTCTTCTTAACTTCATATTATACTCCCGATTCCAGTAGCTATATACATTCTCCTGAGTAAAACATACTACTGAACTGCGAGTCCCTTTTGCCCTCTCGTTGCTATGCGTAATCACTGCATCTGGAAATATCACAACATCTCCGGGCTGCATCTCCAAGATTATTTCCAATTCCCATAAGATCAATCCTCCTCGCTGATAATCTCCACAGGAGATCAACCCGCTATAACCATACTGTGCCTCGCTAGCGTCCCTATGCCTATTCGTTTGATTCGGGTTATTTCCTCCTTTATTTATAGCGCATCCTAACCAAGCTCCACACAATCTCTTGACCCCGTCTGATAATGGGTAGGTCTGGAACCGCTTAAAGACGCCTGGAGCACATTGCCCCAATATCCCCGACATCCTACAGAACACCTCTTTATTATCCTCAAAGAACTTGTCCGCCTCCTCTTGAGCGTCAAGATATTCCCTCGACATAAAGGGCTCAAGACTATACTTTGCCCAACCTGTCCAATGCCACGATTCATAGTCGCTGCGTTTCTTCCCTTTGAAAGTGTAGTGCTTTGGTGTCGGAGCCTCTTGAATGGACTGATAAAGGTTGTCAACCAATTCTTTATCATTTAACGCTACACCATATGCCAATAGACCACCGTCCGATCCTAAGATCCGGAGGGGTTTATCTTTAAGTATTTTAATTCGTGTGAATTTGTCGAGTTTCTTGAGAACAATAGGATGAAGAGGGGTTTCCTTCTGGCGCCACCTCCTTCTGAGATCCCCCAATGCGACGTATGGCAACGTCATTTCAATTACTCCTTCGTTTTGACGAGATGCCAGTTTAGCCAATCTTTCTGCCCTCTTCCTTAGTGTCGCCTTCTTTTTCTCAATCGCCTTGCGATTCTTGATTGAATGAACCATGATAATGGCCGAGCGATTTGTATTTTGCTTGCTTTATAGCAATTCTTTATTGTAGGTTCTGTTTATCCGTAAAC
>VBAU01000497.1 GCA_005883855.1 Bacteroidota bacterium | reverse complement strand
CTTCCGACAATCGATTTAAACGTGTGTTCATCTCTTTCGGCGCCAGTGCAATGGGTTTTGCTCATTGTCGTCCTCTCATCGGTCTCGATGGTACTCACCTCAAAACTAGATACCAAGGCATTCTTCTTGCTGCTACTGCAGTTGATGCTTTGGGTCAACTATTCCCGCTCGCATATGCTGTAGTCAGTGCCGAAAATAATGAGAACTGGTTGTGGATGTTACAACATCTTCATCGCGTTATTGAAGCCTACGCTTCCGACTTTCTTGAAAACAAGGTTCACATTTCTTCTGATTAATTACTAATGAAAGAAACTTACCTTACTTTCAGATAGACAAAAAGGACTCATTGAGGGATGTTCAGTTGTATTTCCAGACAGTCCTCATGGTTATTGCTTGCGACATCTCCAAGAAAACTTTCACAAGAAGTTCAAACATCCGGATTTGAAGAATTTACTCTGGGATGCTGCACGAGCTACTAAACAAGAAGATTTCGACGATGCACTCTCGAAAATGTCGAAGATTGATAGCGAAGCTGTCCCTTGGCTTCTCAGTCACGCTAGTCCTGAACATTGGGCGGAGTTATATTTTGCAGGGAAACGTTATGGTCACCTCACTTCCAACATTGCGGAATCTCTCAACTCTTGGATTCTTAAAGCACGCGAACTACCCATTTTAGCAATGTTGGAAACTATTCGTCATCAACTTATGGATTGGTTCACTGCTCGCAGCAAACTTGAATTGAATACCAAAGGTCTCCTTGTACAAAAAGTTGCAAATGACATCCAAAAGTCCCTCAACGATCGTGCAAGAAGGTATAACCTGCTCAAACTTATCTGAATTCTAGATACCGATTTTATCAAAATACTCCTGATATATTCGAAATTCAAAGTCAAGAAACTCTTCGCGAGTATCGCGTCAACATCGCTCTTTATACTTGCAGCTGTCGAGAATGGCAGGCATATGGATTTCCTTGTGATCATGCATTAGCGATCATTATCAAAAAACAGGAAAATCCTCAACTTTATGCCGAGTCGTTCTATTCCCTTAACGCCTTCCATAACACATATGCAAATTTAATCATGCATCCCCGTAACAACGAACCTGTCGGCGTATTGGAGTTTGGTCCTCTTCCACCTATCGATATCGACAATACAGACTCTTCTGACGACGATGTCGCATTACCTCCAACAGTTACTCGTCAACCAGGGAGACCAAGAAAGAATCGCACGGAGGAGGAGAGAGAAAGGCAAAGAAAGAAGCGAGGGACAACACAAATTCAAAGGTGTACGACATGCCGTGGTATTGGGCACAAGAAAAGGACATGTACCGGACCACTTATTAAATAAGAAGGTTTAGCCATGGCTTTTACATTTTTAATAGTTTATTGCATTCAAGAGAGCTAATGATTTGGAAGAAATTTTTATTTGTGGGCGTGGTTATTTTTGTAGTTTTGAAAACCTCATGGTTATTTTTGTAGTTTCGTCAAATGCAGGATTGGCAATCGGTCGGACCGTGTCGGGTTTATGCCCTTGCCCCGATCCGACCGATAGATCTCGGTATCAGAATCCTTCAGGTCCGATCCGGGATCTCAATGGCCGGGTTCATGCTAGGTTCAGTCCGAAACCGACAGAGTATGAAGTAGAAAGGTCCGGTACCGACCCGGGGTTTAAGTCGGGTACCCGACGATTACCGGGATATGAAATAGGAAATGGCACTCTGCGCATGGTGCACATTTCCCATTTCATCTAGACTATAACGAATCCAGCTATGACGATGCACTATAGCTCTACATCTATCCTCGTCCAATAATGTACAAGGCGTCACTCAACTTCAAGGAGATCGCTCCTGAGTTTCAAGAGTGGCATGAATTGCCTGTCGAGGAGATGCTTGGGAAATTTCCTATAGACTGGGAGCAAGACTTCTGGAAAAGGAAATTGCATCTTGGACTTCGTCCTGAAATCGAGGACATGTTCTGTGAGGATCCTGAATAAGTGGTTGATTGGTGGGTTATCTTGTAATTGTTTCATCTGTTTTCGTTATTTCTCACCCATAGCTGGATTAGTCTTTCAATAATATCTATAGCACCCGTTTATTACTTCATACAATGTCTCCGTAATTTGGAAGTGAAATGGGAAATGATCATCCGCAGACAATTGTGGGGTTGATCCCATTTCACATTAAAAGTCGGGCACCCCGACCTTACTCGATTCTCCGACCGACTTTTTCCGGGTAAACGTAGAGGACTGAACAGTACGACCGATATTTAAGGAGCTGTAGACTCGACTCGATCCGGATCCGGCCATTAAAATGGATATCTAGGTCCGAACACGACCAGGTACGGGAAATCTCGGTCGGCCCCGGATCGGGAAATCGGATTGACCCGACCGATTGCCAACCCTGAAAAACACCGAATTAAAGTGTATCCTTGCTGGAAACACGAAGATTCTGGCGAAGACACGTTCTGAACGTGTTGGTCGAAACCAAAACATCTAATATCCTCGCCCTCAACGTGG
>VBAU01000496.1 GCA_005883855.1 Bacteroidota bacterium | reverse complement strand
GCATCGTGTCGAAAAAATGATACAGCAAAGTCAAATGACAAATGCGGGCCTTGAAAGAATTGAAGAAGCAAAGAAAAGCGGCGCCTGGGAACATCTTGACCACATCGAGGCATTGAAACTTCCCGAAGACTTTGAGAAAGCGTTGGAAAAAAATAAAAAGGCGAAGACTAATTTTCACAACTTTCCACAGTTTACGAAGAAGCAATTTTTGTATCGAATAAACTCTGCGAAGAGGCCGGAAACAAGAAAGGCACGAATAAAGTTATTGGTAAAGATGGCTGCGGCTAATAAGAAACCTACGATCGAAGGATTCAAGCCATAAGATCAATCGAACTTTTTACTTGAAAATCTAATTTGTATTCTTGCCACAGACCTGTCTGCCGACAGGCAGGTTACACAGATTGCCGACAGGCAGGTTACAGATAAACTTTATGGACGGAGTCATCTGTGAAAATTAGTGTCATCTGTGGCTTCAATATGTAGTTCTGACAGGATTCAGTTGGTGGCGCAATTTATGAGCCGGGATGAATAATTATCTTTTTAGCATCTTGTCTTTGAGTATCAGTTTCATTACGTCATCCTGGGAGTTTTGACGAATGGGTATCTCTGCCTTTCCGATATGAATAATGTTTCCTTCAATGCTGTTGATCTTTTGGGTGTTTACAATAAAGGATTTATGCACTTTAATGAATAGTTCGCCGGGCAGGCTTTCCGTGATGCCTTTGATCGTTAAATAAACAATCATTTTACCGTTTGTGGTGTGTAGTATCACGTAATTGAGTGCGGCCTCCACAAAAAGCAGATCGTCATAAAATACTTTCTCAATCCGGCTATTGCATTTCACAAAAAAATAATTCTCATGATCAGGGCGGTTCTTTGTCGCGTCCTGTTTTAACCGGCAATAATCTTTTGCCTTGTTGCATGCTTTCAGGAAACGTTCAAACGAAAAAGGCTTGACCAGGTAGTCGAGCACATCAAGAGTAAAGCCGTCCAAAGCATATTCCGCATAAGCCGTGGTCATAATGGTTGGCGGCAAGGCTTTGTGTGACCGCAAGAATTCGATACCACTGAGTTTCGGCATATTAATGTCCAGGAACATGAGGTCCACCGGCCCCTGATCCAGGATGGCCTGCGCTTTCACCGGGTTATCCGCTTCGCCAACGACAGTCATGAAAGGGATATCTTCGATGTACTCCTTCAACACCTTCCTGGCCACGGGTTCATCATCTACTATAAGGCAATTTAAATTCATATCTGAAGCTTTAAGACCACTTCGTAAGACGAGTCATTGCGACTCATGGCCAACTCGTGTTTATATGGATAAAGTAATTCGAGCCTTCGTTTCACATTTGCGATCCCAATTCCACCATGATTGATTACGGCCTCACCATTGTAGTTTTTTTCTTTGGTATTGAATGCCCGGAATACAAGATTGTCCAACTTCTTCGACAAAGAAATTTCCACCCTATTTGCTTTGTCGTCGTGATGACTAACATACTTAAAAGCGTTTTCTACAAATGCCGTAAATAGCAACGGGGCTACGGTAAATCCTCTTAGTTCTTCATCAATCTCCAAATCCACCACCAGGTTCTCCCCATTTCTGGTTTGCTGCAGCGCAACATAATTCCTGATGTATCTAACCTCCTTGTCGATGCTGATCGAATCTGTATTGCATTCATACAACTGGTAACGCAGCATGTCGGAAAATGTAAGAAGCATGCCGCGTGCAGAGGAATTATTCTTATCAATGTTACCGTAAATAGAATTGATGGAGTTGAAAAGAAAATGGGGATTGAACTGGGCCTTCAAAAAATCAAGTTCATTTCTCACTTTGTCCTTTTCCATCAAATCCACATATTTCTGGAAGCGGATACGGTCCATAATTATTTTGCCGGCTACCAGGCAGATCACCCAAATAAAAATATTGATGAATGAGTTGACAAATAGCTGGTAAAACCCAGGTGGTTTTCTTCCAGGGGCGAAAAAATGCACGCCAAGGTAGGTGGCGAGGGGAACCCGCAACAGCGCGGCCACGATAACTCCCGCGAGAAACAACAAGCCAAACGCCACGTACTTTTTTTTGTAAAGAAATTTGGGAACGTTATAATAAATGTTGAAATAATAATTAGCTGCGATGAAGAGAAGGTAACAAAATTCAACGGTCATGGTCTTTGAAAAGGCAAACGCTCTTTTCTGGAAAATGAGGATCCAGAAAAAATAGAGAGCGATCCAAAAGATAATATTATACCATGTTCTTTTTTGAGTCATTGGAAAACTTGTTTGCCATCCAAAAGTATCATCCCTTTTTGGACTCTTAAGCTGCTTTTACATCATTAACATAAAAATCTTGATTATCATAAGATCGTTTTTTTTAATCAAGAAGATGTCCTTGTTAATGTAAATAATTTCCGTAGAGTGGCCGAGTGTGGTTTTTTTGTGCTCTCAATCAAAAAAAAACAAATGAAAAACAATAATCTTATTTCTTTCGACGACAATGACGATGGCATTGACAGGGCTGGTTTTCTAAAGTGTATGGCATGGGCAGGCACAGGGCTTTTTTGCCTGATGAGTGGAGGTATTCTTAAAACGTACGGAATGAGCCAGATCCTTGACAAGAACGGGAAAATTAAACAGGGCCTCAATCTTCCCAAGGGCGATTTCAGCTTTGCACAGATTAGCGACAGCCATATAGGGTTCAACAAACCGGCAAACCCGGACGTACTGGGCACTTTGCAGGCCGCCATTTCAAAGATCAACGCAATGCCCGTCGAACCGTCGTTTCTTTTGCATACAGGTGATCTTTCTCACCTGGCACAGGCCGACGAATTTGATACGCTTGACCAGGCCTTAAAATCAGTAAAGACAGGCAAAATATTTTATGTGCCCGGTGAGCATGATGTTTTAAACGATAATGGTAAACAGTATCTGCAGCGTTATGGAAAAGACACGAAAGGCGATGGATGGTACAGTTTTGATTTTAATGGAGTTCATTTTGTAGGTCTCGTAAAC
>VBAU01000495.1:6310-6732 GCA_005883855.1 Bacteroidota bacterium | reverse complement strand
GAATATGATAATACCCAATTATCACTTCTTTACTTTCGTTGAAAGGACCGTCCTTCCAGGAATCTTTTGACCCGGAAATGATTTTTCCTTCTTTCACAAGTGGCTGAGCCGATTTTAGATTTCCATCTTTCGTCAGCCTTTTTATGTAATCCATACATGCCTTTAGAAATTGTTGATTTTCTTCTGGCGAAAGATGAGATAAATGGTCGATCTCGTTGCGAATCAATAACATGAACTCTTTCATAAAATTTTTTTAGTTATCGTAGATTGATCGATAGATCCCGGTCAGGGTAGACACAAGTTTGCGGTATTCATGCCGGAAAGGATGATCAGCAAGTACGATTATCCCAGGCTTTCCATTCACGGAGTGTTAATGTTAGAAGGTTCTCGAAAGCGCTAAATTAGCAATTGATCTAGCCACG
>VBAU01000495.1:1593-6259 GCA_005883855.1 Bacteroidota bacterium | reverse complement strand
TCCCAAATTCTTATTCCCAAAAAAATCAAATTATGCGATTCACTTTTTATTTTACCAAATTCTGGATAAATTTTCAAGAGGTGTGGTTTGTGCAAGGCAGTCATCGCACTGTCGAGACCGTATCCTGGATTTAAAGAATAATCATTCCACGCATGGATAATCATGACCGGTGCTGATATATTTTTGACGGTCGTGATCAATCGCAAACGAAGCTCCGGTGAACGATCCCAGCTATATCCCGCACCGGAAAAGACAATTACCGCTTTTAGGCTGGGCTCATGTTCAGCCACCAAAAGAGCAAGTGAGCCACCGAAGGAATGACCTGCTACTGCAATTCGATTAATGTCGACGTCATATCTTTTGCGCAAAAAATCAAGTCCCGCGAGCATATCGCTTAATTGATCCGTTTCCAATTGCTGCAGCTGTATCCTGTTGCGACCTTCTTGTCCATTTTCTTTTAATGCTTTCGCCATCAGATCTGCACTATTCTCGCCGTGACCACAATGGGCCGATGCACGATATATTTTCAACGGGGACATAACTGGTATCGCCAGTTTCATAACTCCCACGACAAAAGATAACCGTTGGCAATCTTCCAGATGTATTAGGACGCCACAGCAGCCCTTTTAAGTTTAGATTTTCAGATTGCACGACGACTGTGTCGGCGATGACATTGTCTTGCGCAAAAGAGCAAGTGATAAAAGCAACAAAGACCAACGTGGTAATGACGTTCTTAACCACGATCCAGTGATTTCTTCAAAATTATTTTATTTGTTGTATAGCGGCAGCTTTTATTCGTATTATTTCTCCGTACCATTCCCACTATATCGCTCCAATTTTCACTTTAAACATTTAATCGCAAGCGTTTTCCTGTTCTATTCTTAAACATTCTATTATCTTGTCAGCAAACTGATCCCTGTGAAAGCCAAGTTTGTAGCACCTCTGCCCATCGCTGCACTTATTGCATTCCTAATCTCCTGCACCGACCTGGAAAAAAGTAGCCTTGATAAAACAATGCCGGAGTTAAAGGAGAAAACGGAAGTTCATTTGACCAAGACCAAAAAGACGAAGAAGAAGATCATTCCAACTCCTAAACGGAAACGTGAAACGCCATCACAGGACGATCAATCAAACGAAGAGGAAACTTCATCGGAGCCGGCCAATTCCTCTATGGAAAATCTTCTTGCCAGGAAGGCAAATAACTATGCAATTGAAAATGGATATTCCACGCAATATTGTTTTTTGGTTGATATGAGTATCGCAAGCGGCAAAAAGCGTTTTTTTGTCTATGACCTTGAAACAAATTCCGTTGTTTATGCGGGTCTTTGTGCTCACGGAAGTTGCTATACGCAATTTCTTTCCCATCCAAGATTTTCCAACGCGGCAAACTGCGGCTGCAGTTCACTTGGTAAATACAAAGTGGGAGAATTCTACCGCGGTAAATATGGAAAATCATTCCGCCTTTACGGGCTCGACAACAGCAACTCAAACGCTTATAAAAGAGCAATCGTCATCCACGGGTATGATTGCGTTCCTGATAAAGAGATCTTTCCCATGGTTCTTTGCAACAGTCTCGGTTGCGTCATGGTCTCGTATAATTTTTTCGATAAGCTCTCACGCCTCATTGAAAAATCGGAGAAACCCATTGTCTTGTGGGTGTATGAATAAAACGCAGATGATAGGCAGAAGGTGTAACTTTAAGAAACTACTCAAATAATTTTTGTAACAATTATTCTATTGCTATGAAAGAGTTATTTTCCTTCTTCAGTGAAAATACTGGCTTTATCATTGTCATTATAGCCATCGCCTGCATTTTATTCGGAAGGGTGTGGTCGAATATTTTGAACTGGGGTGAGATAACAGACCCTCAATTGATCATTAAGAAGGGAAAACGTTACAGAGTCGTCAATTTTTATTTGCCAAAGGCCTGGACTGACGATTGGGTCGTAGGAAGTATTATTTGTCTCGAAAGCTACAACCGAAAATTGTTTATCAAATACCGCAAAGAAATCTATGTGTCGGGAGATAGAATAAGATTTCCAGATGACGGGCCCAGCATTGGGCGGTTTTACGAGGCTACATTTTCAAACTCGTCGTCTAGCTCAATTGTTATGAACCCTGCGAAACTGCCATCTTAAATCATAACAGTTATATCTAATTGTCCTCCGTATATTTCTTAAAGTTATCAAGTATGGCTTGCCATCCTGTACGCTGCAAGTCGATCGAATTCATGTCTTCGGCTTCAAAGCTTTCTGTCACTTTGGTTGATTTCTTGACGGGCGTGAAGACTACCTTTACCTTTCTGCCGTCGCCAATAGTGTACTCTATGTACTCATTTGTCCGCAGTACGTCGTAAACGCCACCGAAGTCGAAACCCGTGCTGCCATCTTTTGCTTCCATGCGTGCCACGAAATGTCCTCCCTCCCGAAAATCAGCCTTCACCCATGGCGAATGCCAATCGTCGGATGCATGATTCCACTTACTAATGTGGTCCGGTTTAGTCCAGTATTCCCACACCTTTTCAACGGGAGCATCAACAGTGTTCTCAACCGTGATGATCGTTCTTTCTTTCGTTTCCATTGTATTTGATTTTTTTGAGTGTTTCAAATTCAACACAAACTTCTGATAATTATTTAAATTTGAAGTGGTGTAAGAACGACATTCACGAGTATGATTTGCGACATATAAAGGACGTCTCCGCACATACCTTAAAGTTCCCCTCAAAACCGTCCGCCATTTATCCCGAATTTGTTTAGGATCACTAGTCTCCCATAGTCACAATTTTCTTAAACCAAAAATTGAGTTTTATGAAACGCGTTTTTGCAAGAATTCTCCTTTTCGCGGTTTTACTCATTTCCACCAGAAGCTATTCCCAGGAACTGCTCTACACTTCATTTAAAAGTCGAGGGAACGATTGCTCGACTTTTCTTTTTATGATGCATAATTTATTTTTTATTGAATTAAAATTGAATTAGATTTAGTTAAACTTTTTGTTATGAAAAATGCGGTTGCTTTTTCGGCCACTCTGTTGTGCTTTATGTTGTTCATGCAGTCGTGCTCCAAAAAATCGCAAGATAGTTTTGCTTCGCCTACGCAACCGGACGACCTTATAACCGCCAACGTAAATTCCGGCGAGACCTACACGCTCACGGTTGGAAGCTCCGGAACATTAACCGTCAGCCGGCAGGCTATGCACTATCAGCTCAGTGCAACCACGACCGATGAGAAGGGTTCGGTTCTCTACAAGTACACTCCCGAAATCGGGTATTTCGGTTCAGATGAGGGTTGCATTGATGTATTCACCGGCCGCAACCCCCACCGATCATGACGGCGGATGCCAGTCACACAACAGTGATGTGACTGCCAGCAACAGGATAATTGTAAAATTCACCGTCACCAAGTAATCGGACAGTTTCTCCCCCATTTTAAATCAACTGGTAATTCCGACCAGGATAATCGTCATTGTGCTGCAAAAAAAATTTGGAACGGTTTTTTATTTGTGTGGAGTGGTTCAGTAGTAGAGAAACCAAAGATTCACTAATGTTTAAAGTTGATTTATGACACACACCTCCATAGAAACTCATACAGCGCAAAAAATTCTGATCATTGAAGATGAAGGTGAAATGTGCCTCGTGTTGAATATTTTACTCAATGATGAAGATTTTCAATTGGAACATGTGAAAAGTTTGAATGCCGCCGATATATACCTTGCCGAAAACAAACCCTCCCTCATAATCCTGGATAATAAACTTCCCGACGGATACGGAATCGATTATATTAGTTATCTAAAAAAGAACTATCCGTCCATAAAAATCATAATGATCACCGGCTATGACGCTTCAGCAAAAGACGTCGCCATGGAAAACGGCGCGGACATTTTCCTGGAAAAACCTTTCACTAAGCAGCAACTATTTGACTCAATAGAGAGTCTTTTGAATTGATAGGATGCTCACGATTTGGACATAAAATCGCCTTTCCCGAAACCGCGTCGACTGGGGCGACGAAGGAGATCAGAATTGCCGAAGAAATTTCAGTTTTCATAATAATTAGTTTTTGGTTTCAGGTACTTTAGGTAAAATTTTGTGGGAAGCGCTTTGCGCCCTCTACAATAAACATAAAGGATCCTTCGAATGATAAACGAGTCAACATTCGAGTCCCTATTCCGCCAGGCGCTGAACGCCGTTGATTCCGGTGATGAGAATCGACTTAGGCAAATGCTGCAGGTATATCCACAACTTGCCTCGGAACCTCTTCTTTCCCCCGGTAATTGGTTAACAGACCAGATCGGAGATGCATTGAAGACCTACTTCAAAGACCCTTACTTGTTATGGTTTGTTTCGGAAGACGCAGTGCGCAATAGCACTTTGCCCTCAAACATTGCGACGATTGCCCAAATCATTATTGACAAAGCAAAAGAAGAAAATGCAGAGAGCTTGCAACGCCAATTGGATTATGCGATCAAGTTAGTCGCATGGTCCTGGGTGGCAAGGGAAAGTGGCGTGCAGATCGGGCTTCTCGATGTATTGATTGACGCAGGCGCCTCCACCTTTAAGGTTTCTGAGGATGCTTTGGTAAATGGAAATTTCGCAGCGGCCGAACATCTTATCCGGCGCGGAGCAAACCTATCGTTGTCGACTGCCCTTTGCCTTGAAAAATGGGAAGAAGC
>VBAU01000495.1:0-1526 GCA_005883855.1 Bacteroidota bacterium | reverse complement strand
GCGGTAAAAAGTGCAATCCACTACGGGGCTAATATCAGTGAACCGAGTCAACATCTGTATTCGCATGCCACACCTCTCCATCATGCTGCGGCGTCCGGATCCTTAGACACAGTAAAGGTATTGGTTGAAGCAGGTGCGAAAATGGATATTACGGACTCGATTTATGATGGTACTCCCCTCGATTGGGCAGAACATTTGAAGAAGGAAGACCTTGTTCTGTACTTTAGAGAGCAAGTTTGCAAGAGATGATCTGGCTTGACGAACAAGAAGCCGGTTAATTGATTCCTTTGAAATAAATGTTCAGTCCCATCTTGATTTCACCATAATGGTTTATTTGTTCTTCAATCTTCGTAATCAAATAATCTAACTCGTTTGAGTGTTGATCGACGTTAAGAATAATTTTCCTATTATCCCCATTAAAAACCAGGTCTCTTTCATCCTGCAGGGTCTTAAGCACTGTGTTAAATGTAGAACCTTCCATAAAAGGAGTATTGAAAGCATCATGGTCCTTTGCATATTGCTCAATTTCCTCCTTCAGATCCAGGTTTTGCTTTTGTGCAAAATCAAACCTTTGCAGCAGTTGGTCCCTCTTGTTTGGCGAATCGGACATCAGAGTTTTCAGAAAGGTAAAAAGAATTCAATCGAAATTATGAGGAGCTTTTCCACCTAGGTGAGTATCTCTGGAAAAGACGGCCGGTGGTGAATTTGCACCCGTTTTTTGGGAGGTCAATTATAGTCCAAATTCGCGAGACTTACTTCTTCGAAAATCGCAGGCTTCTAATTGCCACAAGGCGCAAAGAAACTTTGTCTTCACGCCTTATAGCATTACCTTATTCGAAAACATTCAGAATACTTTCCCAACAATTTATTGCTGTGGCCTGTTGATTTCCACGAGCACAACTTTAGCGTGCGTATTCCCGATATTCTTCACCGAATGAGTATCGGCCGGAACTACTGCTACCATTCCTTTGTCCAATGTCATTTGTCGTTTTGTCCCATCTTTCGCTGTGAATTCCACTTTAGCAGGTGACGTGACATACATCACCAGGTCCGGATGGGAATGAAGGGCAGACACGTCGCCGGGTTTGTAATCAACCGCTATGATGCGCATGTTCAAGCTATCTTTTACAAGTTTGTAGTACTTAGAAGCAACCTTTGTCGCATCCAATGGTGCTCCTTGCGCAGCGGGTATGTTGGGCCTGTTGACCTCTACCAAAATGCCTCTTACCGTGGTGTTACCTACGTTTTTTACGCTATGCGTTTCAGCCCCTCCGATCATCATCATGCCTGACTTGAGATCGACAACCTGCTTAGAGCCATCCTGCGCAATAAATTGGGTTTTGCCTCCATCAATTACATACAATGCATTGTCGGGATGAGAGTGCATTGCCGAGGAGTCTCCAGGCTTATACACGATGTTTAATACCCGGATGCCCATGGTGTCCTTCGCGACCGTGTAAAGGCCTGGAGCAATCTTGACCGCATCGAGATCCTGGCTCTTTGTCTTGGCGGTGGTGTCAGTCGCT